>JBBSOM010000040.1:0-10482 GCA_038259715.1 Longimicrobiales bacterium | reverse complement strand
GTCGAAGCCATGGTCGCGATCACGATCTCTTCGCTGATCGTGGTCCTGGTGAGCACCGTCTTCCTGGTGCAGAACCAGTTCTATGCGACTCAACTCTCGCGGAGTCAGGCTCACGACAACGCGCGCACGATGACCGACTTCATGGCGAGGGAAGTACGTTCGACCATGCAGGACGGAGTCGTTGCGGCGGCGAGCGACAGTCTGGTGGTACGCTCCCCGATCGTGCTGGCGGCCGTATGCGCGCAGGGTGGCGGCCACAGCATCGCCGTTCAGTATCCTGGAGGGGAGGCCAGCCTGGACACGGCCGAGATCTCAGGTGTCGCGCTACGGGATGCCTCTACCGGGAACTGGGCCTATCACGATGCGTCGTTCCCTACCTTCAAACGGAATGGCGGCACGTCCGCGGCCGACTGCGCCGCAAGCGGCGCGGACACGCTGGGCGTCGCGGGGGACTTCCAGCAGTTCAGGGGACTCAACACCTATTTCAGCAACGATCCTCCGAACGGGTCGATCCTGATGCTGTACCGGAAGGTCACATATTCGATCCGCACCTCCACCATGGACCCGGCGGTGCTCGCTCTGTACCGAACGATCTCGGGTCGCAGCCCGGTGGAGTTCGCGACCGGTTTCGGTTCGGGTGCGAGATTCCAGTACCGGACCGGCGGGAGCACCTACGTCAACGCCGTCCCGGGCGCAAACGTGGCGAACATCGACGCGATCCGCATTGTCGCCGAGGCCCGGACGCGCCCGCGGGCCGGGGGGACGGGGGACGTCACCTTCGGCTGGGCGGTGAACCTCATCTTGAGGAATGGCCATTGACGTCGGGCGACGGGCATATCGGCCGCTCCGGCTTTGCGTTGGTGCTGGTCGTCTTCATGCTCTTCGCGATAGCCGTCGCGGGCATCACCGGCTATCAGGTCGTCAGCAACGAGATGACGCTGGCCGTGCAGAACCGGGACAGCCAGAGTGCACTCTCCATCGCCCGCGGGGGTCTCCAGCGCTTTCTCGGCGAGACGGTCGGTTCGGTGG
Organism: Longimicrobiales bacterium; assembly: GCA_038259715.1. GTDB lineage: Bacteria > Gemmatimonadota > Gemmatimonadetes > Longimicrobiales > Gaopeijiaceae > SZUA-318. Next base: position 9,453 of record JBBSOM010000040.1, on the reverse strand, counting down.
GCGACTCCGTGCGCTACGCCATCGGTTCGGGCGTCGCGACGGTGACGACCCGCAAGGTCTACCGGAAGGACGACACGAACGACCTCTACTATATCGAATCCACGGGTGAGGTCGCGGACGCTCGTACCCCCGATGCGCCCGCGACCCGAACCGTGGGGACGTACGCCTGGCATCGTCTGGCGCCGGTGCCGCTCAAAGGTGCCCTCTGGGTAAGTGGCGGAAACACCAGGCTCACGGAATCCGGGGGCTTCGCCGGGCCCGCCAGGGTCGACGGGAGCGACCACTCGGCGCCAGGTACATGCGCCGGCGGGCCGTCGCCGGCCCGGGCGGGGGTGGTAAAGGGTGGGGGCACCCTCGACAGTTCCTCGGGGGGTGTGTACAGCGGCTCGCCTGACGCCCTCTCGTACTCCACCTACACCGCCATGTACGATACCGTCGGCATCCGGTGGGACATCCTCAAGAGTCCCAACTTTCCGGTCGATTTCGAGGACATCCCTCCCGGTCCGGAGTTCCTGGGTTCAGACTCCTTCCCGATCGTGCGATACAACGGCGATCTCACTGCAAATGTCTTCTGGCGGGGGCAGGGGGTCCTGATCGTGACCGGAAAACTTACGATGGACTTCGGCTTCCAATGGAACGGGATCGTCCTGGCGGGATCGCTCGGCGACACCGGGGGATTGGTGAAGTGGTGGGCCCCCACGGTCAACGGGATGCTGATCGGGGGGATGAACGGCGCGAATGCGGACGTCACGCTGTCGGCGGGTGAGTACAACTACAACTACTGCGACGCGCGGGGGGCGAGCCGGTCCTTGTCCTATCTCGACGTGATCGATGACGCGATCTTCGAGGTCAACGGTTAGCAGTCGGTTCGCAGCGGCCAGAGGCCGGGAAACCGCGCCCCCCACTCAGGTCCGGGCACCCCGCGCCGGCGCAGTGCAGTGATCGTTTCGACGATCAGCTCGGGGTCGAGCGCCAGCGTCTCGAGGCTCGCTGGGTCGGCGGCGGACGCGTCGTAGGGCATGCCGCAAGTTCGAGGCCCCGGGAGCCGTGCGCAAGCCAGGGCGTTCCGTCCGTTTCCGGCCTATGCGACCCGTTGGATTTCGTGGACAGGCTCCTCGGTTCGCAACGCTCCCCGGGCCCCCTCCTTGCGTATCGGGCGCGGGGTCCGGCATCATGCGCGGGCGTCGGGTACGGGTGGACCGCGGAAGGACCTTCCCGGCATGCTCGCCGTACCATTCAGGGCGGGCGCGAGGACGACACAAAGGGGAGGCTCCCCGGAGTCTCCCGAGGATGAACGGCCTGATGAAACCGACGGACACCCGGGACCCGCGGTACTACCACAAAGTGGTCGACTGCCAGTGGGCCTGTCCGGCCCACACGAACGTTCCTGAGTATATCCGGCTGATCGCGGAAGGGCGCTACACGGACGCCTATATGGTCAACCGGGAGTCGAACGTCTTCCCGGGGATCCTGGGGCGGACGTGCGACCGGCCCTGCGAACCCGCGTGCCGGCGCGACCGCATCGACGGGAAGCCGGTCGCCATCTGTCGCCTCAAGCGCGTTGCCGCGGATCTGCGAGAGTCCGTGGACGATCGTCTGCCGACCATTCCCGAAGTGAAGAACGGGAAGAGGATCGCGCTCATCGGGGGCGGCCCCGCTTCGCTTACGGTGGCCAACGACCTGATGCCGCTCGGATACGAGTGTGTCCTGTACGAGAAGCTCGACACTCTCGGCGGCCTGATGCGCACGAACATCCCCGCCTTCCGGCTCCCGGCGCACGTCCTCCAGGAGGAGATCGACTTCATCGTCGACATGGGTATCGACGTCCGGCTCAACACACCTGTCGACAGCATGAGGGCGCTTCTGGACGACGGCTATGACGCCGTGTTCGTCGGGGTCGGCGCACCCAAGGGCAAGAACCTGGATCTGCCCGGCCGCTACGACACGGACCGCATCCATATCGGAATCGAGTGGTTGGAGAGTATCGCGTTCGAGCACATCGACAAGGTGGGCGAGCGCGTCCTGGTGATCGGCGTCGGCAATACCGCCATGGACTGTTGCCGAGCCGCCAAGCGCCTCGGCGGCGTCGACGTGAAAGTCATGGCCCGGCGCGGCCGCTCGGACTTCAAGGCATCGGACTGGGAACTCGAGGACGCCGAGGGTGAGCAGGTCCAGGTGCTCGAGTACCACTCGCCGAAGAGCTACGTCACCCGGGACGGGCGCCTCGAGGGCATGATGTTCGACATCGTCGAGTGGGTCGAGGACGACAAGGGCAAGCAGCGTGCGCGCGTGGTCGAGGAGGTCTTCATTCCGTGCGACGATGTGATTCTTGCCATCGGGCAGGACAATGCGTTCCCATGGATCGAGCGTGACATCGGCATCGAGTTCAACGATTGGGACATGCCGATCGTCGACCGCGGCACCATGCAGTGTTCGTTGCCCGGCGTCTTCCTTGGTGGCGACGCGGCGTGGGGCCCGGAGAATATCATCTGGGCCGTCGAGCACGGGCATCAAGCGGCGATCTCGATCCACAACCACTGTCAGGATGAGCGTCTCGATGACCGCCCGCCATTCGGGATGAACCTGCAGTCGACGAAGATGGGCCTCCACGAATGGGCATACTCGAACGACTACAACCCGGCGGCCCGGACGCGGATGCGGTACGTCGACCTCGAGGAGCGGTTGCGCAGTATCGGCACGGAGGCCGAGCTCGGCTTCGACATCCAGGAGACGGCGCGCGAGGTCCAGCGCTGCCTGAACTGTGACATCCAGACGGACTTCACGGCGAACTTGTGCATCGAGTGCGACGCGTGCATCGACGTCTGTCCATTGCTCTGTCTGACGATCACCGTGAACGGAAGCGAAGCCGACTTGCGCGGACGGCTGACCGCGCCGGCTGAAAACCTCGATCAGGCGCTGTACGTTTCCGAGGACCTTCCCCAGACGCGGCGCGTCATGGTCAAGGACGAGGACCTGTGTGTTCACTGCGGACTGTGCGCGGAACGTTGCCCGACAGCGGCGTGGGACATGCGCAAGTTCGACCTACTCATCCCCTACGCAGGAACCGAATCTTGGACCAAGATGACCGAGACCGTCTGAACGACTTCGCTCTGAAGGTCGGCACGGTCAACGGGACGGGTTCCTCCAGCGCGAATAGCCTGTTGCTTCAGGCGCTGTTCCGCATGGGGATCCCGGTTTCCGGGAAGAACGTCTTCCCCTCGAACATCCAGGGGCTACCTACCTGGTACGAGGTCCGGGTGAACAAGGACGGGTACACGGCCCGCAGCCCCGATTTCCACATGATGGTCGCGATGAACCCGCAGAGCTATGCGAGAGACATCGACGAGGTGCAGCCGGGTGGGTGGGTGCTGTACGACTCGACCAAGGAGTTGGATCCCGCCATCCTGCGTGACGACGTGACTTTCCTCGGCATTCCGCTGGCGCGAATGTGCTCTGAGAACTTCGAGCGCGCCCGCGAGCGCATCCTCATGAAGAACATCGGCTATGTCGGCGCGCTGGTCGCGCTCCTCGACATCGAGGTCGACGTGGTGCGAGGCATGCTCGAGGAGAAGTTCAGCCACAAGCCCGCGCTGATCGATTCGAACTTCAAGGCCATCCGGATGGGCCGCGAGTACGCCGAGCGGACCTGGGACTGTCCGCTCCCGATCCGCGTGAAGCGCATGGACCGGACCCGCGACCAGGTTCTGGTCACCGGCAACGCCGCGACCGCTCTCGGCTGCGTGTACGCGGGCGCCACGGTCGGCGCGTGGTACCCCATCACGCCGGCCACTTCGGTGATGGACGGCTTCAAGGAGTGGTGCGAGCGCTTCCGTGTGGATCCGGAAACGGGCAAGCACGACTTCTGTATCGTGCAGGCCGAGGACGAGTTGTCCGCGGCCGGGGTGGTCATCGGCGCAAGCTGGGCGGGCGCGCGCGCGTTTACGCCCACGTCGGGCGCGGGCATCGACCTCATGTCCGAGTTCATCGGGCTGGCCTACTACGCCGAGGTGCCGTCGGTCTTCGTGGACGTGCAGCGTACGGGCCCGTCGACCGGGATGCCGACGCGCACACAGCAAGGCGACTTGATGCTGACCGCGTATGCGTCGCACGGCGACACCAAACACATCGTGGTCTATCCATCGAGCCCGAGGGAGTGCTTCGAGTTCGCGGTGGCGGCCTTCGACCTGGCAGAGCGCTTCCAGACGCCCGTCTTCCTGTTGTCCGACCTGGACATCGGTATGAACGACTGGATGGTCCCCAAGCTCGAGTGGGACGATTCGTATCGTCCGGACCGGGGCAAGGTGCTGTCCGAGGCGGAGCTCGAGGGGATGAAATCGTTCTCCCGCTATCTCGACGTGGACGGGGACGGGATTCCCTACCGGACGCTGCCCGGCGTCCATCCGAAGGGCGCGTACTTCACCCGGGGCTCCGGGCACGACAAGCACGGCAAGTACACCGAGGACTCGGACGCCTACCTGGAGGTGGTAGATCGTCTCGCGCGGAAGGTCGATTCCGCCGCCGACCACGTTCCGCAGCCCGAGGTCTACGCGGCGGAAGGCGGCGCCCGGTTCGGCGTCGTGTCGATAGGCGGCGCGCACTGGGCCGTGTTGGAGGCGCGTGACGAGTTGATCCGCGAAGGCGTGGCCATCGACTACTTGCGAGTGCGCGGTTTCCCCTTCTGCGAGACCGTGGCCCGCTTCCTCGAGGAGCACGACACGGTGTTCGTGGTCGAGCAGAACCGGGACGGACAACTCAAGTTGATGCTGTCGATGGAGACCGGGTGCCCGCAATCCAAGCTGGTCTCGGTCAAGTACTACGGGGGGCAGCCCCTGAGCAAAGGCCACGTGCTGGACGGCATCCGTCCGGTGCTCTCCCGCGAGCTCGCGGAGGTCGCGTCATGACGTACATCACCAAGCCGGTCGCCCGGCACCCGAAGATGCGCAGGAATGCGCTGGGCCTCACGCCCCGGGACTACGAGGGCGCAATGTCGACGCTGTGCGCCGGGTGCGGCCACGACTCCGTCACAGCCGCCCTGATCCAGGCGTTCTTCGAACTGGACATCGAGCCGCATCGGTTGGCCAAGCTCTCCGGTATCGGTTGCTCGTCGAAGACGCCGACGTACTTCGTGAAGGAGGCGCACGGCTTCAACGCCGTGCACGGGCGCATGCCTTCGATCGCGACGGGAGCGAACGCGGCCAACCGCGGCCTTCTCTACGTCGGGATCTCCGGCGACGGCGACTCGCTTTCGATCGGTCTCGGCCAACTCTGCCATGTGATCCGCCGCAACGTCGACATGCTGTACGTGCTCGAGAACAACGGCGTATATGGCCTGACCAAGGGCCAGTTCAGCGCGTCGGCGGATATCGGTTCGACGTCCAAGTACGGTGTCGAGAACCACTCGGAGCCCATCGACCCGGCGAGCCTGGCGCTGACGCTGGGAGCCACCTTCGTCGCGCGTTCATTTTCGGGCGACAAGCCCCAGCTCGTGCCGATCCTGAAGGCAGGGATGAAGCACCGCGGGCTGGCGCTGGTGGACGTGATCTCGCCCTGTGTGACGTTCAACGACCACAAGGGTTCCACGAAGAGCTACGTGCACACGCGCACCCACATGCACGAAGTGGTCGAGACGGACTTCGTGCCGCTTCGGCGCGAGATCAAGGCCGACTACGACGAGGGTGAGGTCCGCACCGTACAGATGCACGACGGAAGCTCCGTACGGTTCCGCAAGGTCGCGTCCGACTACGACCCGACGAACCGCGGCGAGGCCATCGAGTACCTGCGCGCCTCGCGGGCCAGAGGCGAGGTGGCGACGGGGCTTCTGTACGTGGACGAGAACGGCCAGGACATGCACGGCCTCGAGAATACCGTGGAGACGCCACTGGTGGACCTGCCCTATGAGAAGCTGTGCCCCGGCAGCGCCAAACTCGCCGAGCTGCAGAAGGAGTGGTGGTAGGCCATGGACTGTCGATGACGGAGGCGCCGTGCTGGTCTTTGATTCGGTCGGAGAGGGCGTCGAAGCGCTGAGTGAGTACGCCAAGGCGAACCGTCGGACCGTCTTTGTCTTGCTCACCTTCCAGAGTGGCGGCGGGAAGTTGGTGCCCACCTGCTTCTTGTTCAAATCCGAAGCGGATGCTGCGGGCCAGTTGGTCGCGAACTTCGCGGATCAACTCAGGCTACGGGGGTTTGGTAGAGCGGAGATGCCAGGAGCACTGGCAGCCCGCGACGTCGCGCTGCGGGCGGAGGTGGCGGCCCCCGCGGGCCTGGGAATCGTGCTGGAGGGGCATGCCGAGGAGTTCCTGATCCAGAGCTTCGACACGTGTTGTATGCGTGTCGGCGGTGACATCAGGTTCGTGACCCTCTACCTATCGCACAGTCCCTGCACCCCTCACGACGGCAATGCAAGTCGAAGCATGTCCGGGTGGCCGATCAGCTGCACGAAGAAGCTCGCGATGCTGGCGAGCCGCTATCCGAGGTATCACTTCAGCGTCTGCTTCATGGAGCGGTTTGGAGTGCTCTCCGGGAGCGCGTCGATCGAGACCGACCTGAAAGCCCTGGTCGGCAATCCGCCGAACCTCGCCTTCGTCTGGCAGCAATAGCGAACCACGCCTTCGCGGGTACGTCGGGATATGGAACTCCCTTCGCGGTCCTTCGCGATTCCGGTCGCCTTCACAGACGACGGACGAGTCGTCCGTCCCGATCAGGCCGAGCCCAACCAGCCCTATCGCTGTCCGGGGTGTTCGGCCGAAGTCGTTCTCCGCAGGGGCGAGGTCCGTCGCGCCCACTTCGCGCACCGGCATGGGGAAGGGTGCTCGCCGGACAGCGCAGCGCACAGGGCCGCGAAACGGCTCGTCGTCCAGGTCGTCCTCGACTGGAAGGATCGCGGTGGCCCGCGTCCGTGCATCACGCGGCCATGTCCGCGGTATGGCTGCTCCGGCGGTGTGACGCAGGATATTCCGGAAGACATCACGCATGCCGCAGAGGAGGTACGTCTGCCGGACGGGAGTGTCGCGGACGTCGTGCTCTTCCGAGGCGATCACCCGGCTGCGGCCGTCGAGATCCTGGCGACCCATCGCGTCAGTGAGGCGAAGGCTCGACGGCTGACGATTCCATGGGTCGAGTTGGAAGCCGCGGCGGTGTTGGAGCGGCCGTACTGGTGGACGGCGGTCCAGGACGGACTCCGGCCGTTCCGCTGCTCGCAGTGCGCACAGCAGCAGCAGGAGCGCGCCGACGAGATGGAGGCCATCCAGGCTCGCGCGATCGCCGTGGCCGGGCGCACTCAGACGAGCCTGCCACCGAGTCCGCCCTACTGCTACGCGCCGCACACCTGTTGGCGTTGCGCGGCGGAGATGGTCGTCTTCATCTGGCCGGGGTCAGGAAATCACAGTCGCCGCCGGCCGCCCGCGCCGATTCCCGCCGAGGTGCAGCATCGGATGACCGACGCCTGGGGAGACTACTGGGCCAACTGCTGCCCGAGCTGTTCCGCCGTGCAGGGTGACCACTATCTTCGCACGCAGAATCAGGACTACATCGACGTCCGGACAAGCGCCCAGTTTCTGCTTGAGGACGATCTCTGGTAGCCTGACAGGGGGGTGGATGTGCGCTCGGGATGCGTTAAGTTACCGACTGGTCAGTAAATAATAGGCCGACCCGAACCACCTCCTGAAGCACTAGAAGCACTTCCTGTGACCTGTCCCGACGAGAATAGCCCCCGCTGGCGCCGGCGCCCCGCCGAGCGTCCGGAGGAGATCATGCACGCGGCTCTGGAGGTCTTCTCGGACCAGGGTTTGGCCGGCGCTCGCGTCGAGGACATCGCGTCTCGGGCAGGAGTCTCGAAGGGCACGCTCTACCTGTACTTCTCCGGCAAGGAGGAGCTCTTCCGTGAGTCGGTCCGTGCGAAGATGCAGCGCACCATGGAGGCGCTCGCTTCAGCCACGCCGCCTGGGGAGCCGACGGAGCGCTTGACACACTTCATCGACGCCTACTGGGCGTATCTGCTCCGACCTTCCTTCTGGTCCATGTACCGCCTCCTGCTCTCCGAACTGCACCAGTTCCCGGAGTTGTCGCGGTTCTACGCCGAGGAGGTCTCGGGCCGGGTCACGACGCTGACGAACGAGATCCTCGAAGAGGGGATCGCGGCTGGGACGTTTCGGGATATGGACCCTGATGTGGGGTCACGGATGATCGTGGGTGTCATGGTGCAGCACGCGGTCTGGATCAGCCGGAGAGAGCTCTTTCCCCTCCTGGGAAATCGCAAGGACGAAACACTCGTGAACGAGATCAAGGACTTTCTGTTCGCCGCGCTGCTGGCGCCCGGCACCGTGCGTGGAGGCACCCGATGACCCTGTTTTCAAGGTTCTACCGCCGCGCTGCCATGGCAGCGTGCATCACGGGCCTGACCCTGGCGGCGCCGGGTGGCGCCTATGCACAGCAGGCAACCATGGGCGCCGCCTCCGCAGGACCCCAGTCGTACCGGCTCACTCTTGGTGGGGCCGCACGTTTGGCCGCCGAGCGGAACGCCTCCGTCCAGCAGGCGCAGAGCCGCGTGGAGGGAGCGGAAGCCCGGGTACGTCAAAGCACCGCGGATCTGCTTCCCTCGGTGGACGCCGCCGCCACACGTGGAGCTCACACGTTGAACTCGGCTTCGTTCGGGCTCGACTTCCAGATTCCCGGGCAGCCGTCCCTCTTCGACCCGGATGGGGAGATCATCGGACCGGTGCAGAGCGCCGACGTTCGCGCGAGCGTCGATGGGCCCCTCCTCGATTTTTCCGCCCTGGGCCGGCGCCGGAGTGCCCAGGCCGACGTGGATGCGGCCCGCATGTCCGAACGCGCGACGGCGGAGGGGGCCGCAACGGCAGGCGCCCTCGCCTACCTTGCGGCACTGCGCGCGCGCGCTGAAGTCGAGGCTCGTGAGAAAGACCTCGAACTGGCACAGGATCTTCTACGTGTTGCGCAGGGGTCCCTCGACGCCGGCGTCGGCGTGGCCCTCGACGTGACCCGGGCGCAAGCACAGATCGCAACAGTGCGGGCCCAGTTGCTGGCAGCGCAGCATCGCGCGGAGGTCTCCGAACTCGCCTTGCGCCGCACGCTGCGCCTTTCGCCCGATGCGGCGATCGAGCTCGCCGGCACCTTGGACGAAACGGCGGAGCCCGCGCCGAGCGAGGAATCGGCGGTGGCCGGAGCGCTGGATGGCCGGAAGGATCTGGCCGCTGCCGAAGCCTACCGTGACGCGGCGTCGCAGTCCCTTTCCGCGGTCCGCGCAAACCGACTGCCGAAGCTCAGCCTGGCGGCGGACGAGGGTTACTACGGCAAGCGCTTCGGACACATGCTCAACACCTATTCATGGGGTCTACGCGTCAGCGTTCCGATCTTCGACGGTTTCAAACGCTCGGCGCAGATGCAGGAGGAGGAGGCGCGTATCCACGAGATCGGCTTCCGTCTCGAGGACATGCGGGC
>JBBSOM010000039.1:0-10934 GCA_038259715.1 Longimicrobiales bacterium | reverse complement strand
TCACCGCACCGGGGCTTCTCCGCCGAGTTCGCCGAACTGCGCGCCTACCAATCGGGCGACGATCTCCGACACATCGACTGGCGTATGTACGGGAGGTCGGACCGCTACTACGTAAAGCAGTTCGAAGAGGAGACGAACCTCCGCGCCCACATCCTCGTGGACGTCAGCGAGTCGATGGGGTGGAGCTCGGATCCCGCGTCCCTCCCCTCGAAACTATGGTACGCGAAGCACCTGGCGGCCTCGCTGGCGCTCATACTGCTGCGTCAGGGGGACTCCGTGGGAATGGCCGCCTTCCACGATCGGGTGGTCGATCGCGTGCAGGCCCGTGGCGGCCGGCGCCAGTGGAACGAGCTCGTACGACGGCTCGCTTCTCTCGAGGCCGAAGGCGGTACGTCCGCGGAGACCGCACTCCGCGATCTCGCCGTCCGGCTCCGGCGGCGCGGCCTCGTGGTGCTCATCTCCGACCTCCTCGTGAGCCCGGAGGAGACCCGGACCGCGTTGAAGTTCTTACGCCATCACGGCCACGAGGTCCTCGTATTCCACCTCGTCGACCCCGGCGAGCGAGAACTCCCGGCCACGTCTGAAGCGCGCTTCTACGACCCGGAGACGGGACAGGAGATCACCGTCAGCGTCGCCGATATCCGGCGCGAGTATCGCGAAGCCGTGACCGGAGCACTCGCGGAGTGGGAGCGGAGTCTGCGTCCGCATGGAATCGACTACGAGGTCGTCGATACGGACCGGCCCCTCTCGTTGGCGCTACGCTCGTACCTTCGCAAGCGGGAGCGCCTGGGTTGAGGGAGCCGCAAGACACACGGCTTCCGACGCCGGTGGAGGGGGGGAACGCGTGGGTGCGCTGAACCCGCTCTTCCTCGTGGCGGGGCTCGCGGTCGCCGTACCGTTGATTCTGCACCTCTTCCATCGACAGGAGACGCGTCGCGTCTCCTTCCCGGCGCTTCGATACCTCGAGCGAACCGAACGCGAACACGCGCGGCGTATCCGAACCCGCCAGCTTCTCCTCATGCTCGTGCGGATGGCGGTCGTGCTCCTGCTGGTCGGTGTCGGCTCACGCCTTTTTCTGCGTGGTCGAGGCTCCGCGCACCCACCGACCGCGCTGGCCATCGTGCTGGACAACTCGATGAGCAGCGGCATGGTCGTCGGCCGCGAGCGGGTGCTCGACCAGCTCGAGCGGCTCGCGCTCCGAACGCTCGACGTGGCGGGAGAAGACGATCGCATCTGGATCGTGCGCGCCGCCGAACCGTGGCTCCCGGCAGCGCCAAGCACGCCCGAGGAGGCTCGGCGGATCGTCCGCGAAACCGACGTCGTCGACGCCGGGGCGGACCTGTCGGCGGCACTCGGACGTGCGGCCGAGCTCGTCGGCTCCACCGAGCTGCCGACCGCGGAAATCCAGCTTCTATCGGACCTCCAAGCCACGGCGTTCGACCCGAAGGTCGAGGATCCGGCCGGGGACATCCCCGTGGTGGTGTGGTCGCCCGACGCCGAGCGCCCCGCGAATCGCGGTCTCACCAGCGTGCTGATCGGGGGCGGTCTTCCTCCGATGGCCGGCCAACGGAGCGAGATCACGGTGCGGGTCGGAGGGTCCACCCCGGACACCGTCCCGGTGCCCATCCGCATCATGCTGGAAGATCGCGTCCGCGGGGCGGGCGCGGCCGCACCAGGGTCGTCCCTCACGCTTCCCCTCCCTCCTCTCTCCGAGGGGTGGGTGCAAGGCTACGCCGACGCGGACCCGGACGCCCTCCGCGCCGATGACCGGCGATATTTCGCCTTTCGGACGCGTCCGGCCCCCGGTGTCGCCGTGCTCGGGGACCCGGGCGTCTTCCTGAAGGAGGCCGTCGGCGTGCTCGAGGCGGCCGGCCGTCTGACCCAGGCGCCGGCCACGCGCGCGAACGCGGTGATCTCCGCCGCCGGAGAAGGACTCGTCGGACTGCCCTCCGGAAGCGCGGCACTGATCATTCCGCCGCAAGACCCCACGCTGTTGCCGGCCGCGAACCGTCGCCTGGCGGAAGCCGGCGTACCCTGGCGCATCGAACGCCGCGACGCGCGCGGCGAAACCGAGGTGACGGGAGAGGCGCTGCCTGAACCGCTCGTCGATCTGCGGGTGCGGGCCTGGTACCGACTCGTGCTCGACGGCGCCCCGCCCGCGCCGCCGCACACGCTTGCGCGCGTGGGGCCGGACCCGTGGGCCGTGGAGGGAACGGACGCGCGAGGGCGACGATATCTGCTTCTGGCGTCGGCACTCGATGCAGAGTCCTCGTCGCTGCCGGTCTCGGCCGAGATGGTGCGCTTCCTGGATTGGTTCAGCGGCCAATGGGCGGCGACCGGGTCCCGGTCCACCGAGCGTGTGGCGGGCGCGGCCCTCTCGGCGCCGAGAGGTGCCGATCGGGTTCGTGTGCCGTCCGGCCAGGACCTCCCGATCGACGCGACGCTCATGGTGCGGGAGACGGGCACGAGTGGTTTCTACACGTTCCTGTCGGGAGACAGCGTGCTGGCGGTCGAAGCCGTGAACCCGCCGGTGTCCGAATCCGAAACAGCGCCCCTGGCTCGGGCGGACATCGACACCCGGATCGGGTCGGGGGCCACCCTGGCGCGGACGGACGGCGCATGGAGCCGAACGATCTTTCGCGTCCGCCAGGGGCCGGAGCTATGGAGACCGTTCCTGATCGCCGCGCTCATCCTGCTTCTCACGGAAGCGTTCATCGCTGCCGCCGGGCATACCTCCAGGCGCGCCGGAACATCGCAATCCAGCGCCGAGGCCGTGCGTGGAACGGCCTGACCCGATCCTTTCCGCGATCGCCACCTGCGCGGCTTTTCAGGAGTTGTCGGAGCGGCTACCGGGCCCTGGCCGGAGCACGTCCGTCGGCCGGCTCGTCGGCTCGCTTCCCGTCGCGCTCCTCGCGGCTCTCCACCGCGCCCATCCGGAGCGCGTGTTCGTCGCGCTCGCGCCCGGTCCGGCTGAGGCGACCGCCGTGGAGGCCGACCTGGAAGCGGTCCTCGGAACGGAGGGGGCGTCGCGCCTCTATCCGCAGGAGGAGTCCCTTCCCTACGAGGATGCCGAGCCCGATCTCGAGATCGGCGGACTCAGGGTGGAGGCGGTTGAAGCGCTCTTCTCGGGCCGATCACACATTCTGGTCACGACACCGAGGGCGCTGCAGGAGCGTGCTCCGATCCCTGCGCACCTCGCGCGTCTCCGCCTTACCCTGAAGGTCGGCGAAACCGTAGACCTCCAGGGCCTGGCCCGTATGCTGGAGGAACGCGGATTCGAGCGCACGTCCATGGTGGAGGAGGTCGGTCACTTCGCGCTGCGCGGAGGCATCGTCGACGTCTTCTCGGTCGGCGCGGGTGACCCGGTACGAATCGAGTTCTGGGGCGACGAGATCGCGTCGATCCGCACCTTCGACATCCTCGACCAACGCTCGGTGGACGAGTTGCGTGAAACGCACGTGCTGCCTGTCGACTTCCGGCGGAGCTCGGAAAACGACGAGACCGAAACACGATCTCTCCTGGAACTGCTCCCCGGGGACGCGACCGTCACGGTCATCGGGGACTGGGACGTGCAGGCGGACGCCCAACGCACGTGGGAGCGCGTCACCACGCTCTACGCGGACCTCGTCGACGCCGGTGCGTCGCCAGCGGCCCCGGAGACCCTCTTCCTGGACCCCGACCAGCTACGGGCGCACCTGGAGCGGTTACCCCGGCTCGACCTCCGCGGGGACGAACGCGCCCAGCGGCTCTTCGACGCCGGAAAGCCCGAGGAGATCGACCGCGACATGGCCCGCCTCGAGGCGTACCTCCGGGTCGGAGCCGCGCGCGGCTGGGACACTCTTCTCCTGTGCGACAACGACGGTCAGTTGCAACGGCTCGAGGAGATCCTCGGCGGCGCCGAACGGATTCCCTCCGGGACGCGTCTCGGGATAGGCGCCCTCGCGGCGGGCTTCGAGCTGCTCGGCGCGACGCCACCCCTGCGCGTGCTCAACGACCACGAGATCTTCCGCCGGTCTCGTCGGCTGAGGCGAAGCCGGCGCTTTCGCGGTGCGGTGGCGCTGGAGAGCCTCGCTCAACTCACGCCCGGCGACTACGTGGTCCACATGGACCACGGTGTGGGCCGTTTCGTCGGACTAGAGCGGATCGACGTCGCCGGCGAGGAGTTGGAAGCGCTCGCGATCGAGTACGCGGGGGGGGAGATCCTCCGACTCCCGGTCTATCGCCTCGACCTCGTGGAACGCTGGGTTGGCGAGACCGAGGACGCCGAGCCGCCCAAGGTCCACCGCATTGGCGGCAAACGGTGGAAGACGCTGCGCAAGAAGACCGAGAAGGCCATCGAGGACATGACGTCCGAGCTCCTCGAGCTCTACGCGCGGCGGAAAGCCGCCAAGGGACACGCCTTCCCGCCGGACACGCGCTGGCAGAAGGAAATGGAGTCGTCCTTCCTCTACGAGGACACGCCCGACCAGCGCTCCGCCGCTGAGGACGTCAAACGCGACATGGAGGCCCGGCGCCCGATGGACCGTCTGGTCTGCGGGGACGTGGGCTACGGCAAGACCGAGGTGGCCGTCCGCGCCGCGTTCAAGGCCGTCCAGGACGGCAAGCAGGTGGCGGTGCTCGCGCCCACCACGATCCTCGTCGAGCAACACCGTCACACGTTCGAGGAGCGCCTGGCGGACTACCCTGTGAAGGTCGGTGCGCTGAGCCGCTTCCGCACGGCCGCGGAGAGCAAGGAGTTGCTCGGGAAGCTGGCCAACGGCGAGGTCGATATCATCATCGGGACGCATCGCCTGTTGTCGAGTGACATCCAGTTCCACGACCTCGGGCTGTTGATCGTCGACGAAGAGCAGCGCTTCGGCGTGAAGCACAAGGAGCGCCTCAAACGCCTGCGCACGTCGGTGGATGTCCTCACGCTGTCGGCCACCCCGATTCCGCGCACGCTCTACCTGTCGCTCTCCGGCGTGCGGGATATGTCCCTGATCCGTACGCCCCCGCGCGACAGGATGCCGATCGCCACGCACGTGCTTCCCTGGACCGACCAGGTCCTCATCGAAGCCCTCCAGCGCGAACTGGACCGCGGGGGCCAGACGTTCTTTCTGCACAACCGCGTGGAGACGATCTACACGATCGCCGAGGAGGTCCGGGCACTCGTGCCGGAGGCGCGCATCACGGTTGCGCACGGACAGATGGCGCCCCACGAGTTGGACGAAGCGATGCGGGCGTTCGTGGACGGTGAAATCGACGTGCTCCTGTGCTCCTCGATCATCGAGAACGGACTCGATGTGCCGAACGCCAATACGCTGATCGTGGATCGCGCGGACCGCTTCGGGCTTTCGCAGCTCTACCAGATCCGGGGGCGCGTGGGCCGTTCCGACCGACGAGCGTACTGCTACCTCATCGTGCCGGAGGAGATGACCGAGGACGCCTCTCGGCGCATGCGCGTGCTCGAGCACTACACCGAGCTTGGCAGCGGCTACTCCGTCGCCTTGCGGGACCTCGAACTGCGCGGCGCCGGCAACCTGCTCGGCGCCGACCAGTCCGGCTTCGCGCACGCCGTGGGCCTCGACGCCTACCTCCGGCTGCTCGAGCGGACCGTCGAGCGTCTGCAGAAGGGTGACCAAAGCGAAGAATACCCGGATCCGGACGTGTCCCTGGCCGGACCCGCCTATCTTCCCGAGGGGTACGTGGAGGATTCAGGACAGAAGCTGCACCTCTATCGACGTCTGTCCCGGGTCCGTCGGCGTTCCGAGGTCGAGGCTCTGGCGACGGAACTCGCGGATCGGTTTGGTCCCGTGCCCGCGGAAGTCCGCAGGCTGTTGGATGCCTCCGTCCTCCGGCTGCTCGGTCGTGCGGTCGGCGTGGAACGGATCCTCGTGCGTGATCGCTCGGCGCGGGTCAATTTCCGTGCCGGGGTGGTTCCGCGTGTCGCGGTCCTGCAGGGTCCGTTACGGCAACGGCAGGTTGAACTCGAAGTACGTCGGATGGAGCCACTTTCCCTGGTTCTGAACCAGGTGGGTGTGGAGTCGCTGACGGAAACCGTCATGATCGCCCTGGATGCGCTTTTCGACGCGAAAGAAGCCGCGGCGTGAGACACTCAGAGCGGATCCACCCCTGGAGCTCGCTGGAGACCCGATGAAGAAATGGCGTTTGGTACCGATCGTACTCGGCCTCACCCTCCTCGCCGCCTGCAAAGGCACCGAACCCGAGGAAGGGCTCGTCGCGCGCGCCGGAAACCAGCTTTTCACCGTGGACGACGCGGTCCAACTCCTCGTGGATCAGGAGAACCTCCCGAACCAGACGGACGTCGTTCGCGCCCTCGCGGACATCTGGACCGACTACACGCTGCTCGCAACCGCCGTGGCCCGCGACTCGACGCTGAGCCAGCTGGATCTGGAGCCCCTGGTCCAGCAGCAACTCGACCAGCAGATGATCTCCGAGCACATGGACTCGGTGCTTCAGGTGGACACCGCGATCACCGACAAGGAACTCCGAAGCGCCTACGACACGGAAGCGCCCGGCGTGAAGATCCATGTGAGCCACATCCTTCTGGGCTTCCCGGATCAAGCCACGGACGCGCAGCGTGATTCCGTCCGGGCCGAGATCGAAGGAATCAGGAAGCGCGCGATGGCCGGCGAGAGCTTCGCGGCGCTGGCGCGCAGCTACAGTCAGGACCCCGGCAGCGCTTCCCAGGGGGGCGATCTCGGCACGGTGTCACGGGACGGCCTGGTGAAGCCTTTTGCCGACGCCGCCTTCGCGCTCGATCCGGGAGAGATCAGCGACATCGTGGAGACCCCCTTCGGCCTCCACCTCATCCGTCTCGAATCGAAGGAGTCCACCGGCTTCGACTCTGCGAAGGCCGAGTTCCGGCAGCAGGTCCAGAGCCGGCGCATCGCCTCGGCTCAGTCCACGTACGTGGCCAAGATCACGGAAGCGCGAGCGCCCAAGACGGCCGACGACGCGTTCAACGTGATGAAGGAATTGGCGAAGGATCCGGGAGCGCAGCTTTCCCGGCGCGCGGCTTCGCGCTCCCTGGTGACCTTCAAGGGCGGCAAGCTGACCGTGGGGGACTTCCAGACCTTCGTGCAGTCGCAGCAGCCGCAGTTCCGTGACAGGGTGGCGGCCGCGCCGGACGCTCAACTCACGAACCTCCTCGATGGTCTGACGCAACGACGCATGCTGATCGCGGAGGCGAGGGACGCGGGCCTGAGCCCGTCCAAGGAACATGTGGACTCCCTTCTTCAGGACGCGCGCACGCAGGTGCTACGTGGTGCTCAGCAGATCGGGCTCACAAAGCTCGATCGGGCTCCCGGCGAGCCGGCGGGACCCGCGATCGCCCGCTCGGTCCATGCGGCTCTGCAGGACATCCTGAGCGGGGCGACGAACGTCGTTCCCCTTGGCCCCATCGGCTTCCAATTGCGGAGTCGGGTGGCTACGGCGGTCTACGACACCGGCCTCGGCCAGGTGGTCCTCGACGTCGGAAAGGTCCGCGCGGGCCGCAAACCTTCCCCATCGGAACGGCCCGACTCGACGCCGGCGGCCGATACCGCGGGCGCCCCGACAGGAACCCGATGAGCCCGAGGGGTTTAGCACGCGACATGAACCAAACCGGTATACGACGCAGCGCCCTCGTGGTGGCCGCCCTCCTTTCGGCCACGGCGCCGCTTCACGCCCAGGTCGTCGCCAGCGGCCCGGACCCCGATGTGGTGGATCGGGTCGTGGCGATCGTGGGAGACTCCGCGGTCCTGATGACGCAGGTGCTCGAACAGATCGAGCAGATGCGTCTTCAGAACCCGTCGTCGGTGCCTTCGGCGCCAGGGCCCGAGATGGTGGCCCTGCAGAAGAGCGTCCTCAACGACATGGTCGACCGCCTCATCGTCCTGCGTGCAGCCGGGAAGGACACGTTGGTCAAGGTCGACGACGACCGCGTAGAGCAGGTCGTGAACCAGGAGCTCGACCAGCGGCAGACCCAGTTTCCGGGAGGGCGCACCGCGATGCTCGAGGCGCTCCAGAAGGAGGGCATGACGCTGGCGCAGTACCGGGAGATTCTGACCGCCCAGGTGCGCGAGTCGCAACTTCAGCAGATGTACGTCCAGCGCCAGGTGCAGAATGCTGCGCCCGTCGACGTGAGCGAGGACGAGTTGCGCGCCGCGTTCGCGGACTCTCCCGCCGGCCAGACGCAGCGCCCGAAGCTGTTGACGTTCCAGCAGGTGGTGATCGCGCCGACCCCCTCCGATTCGGAGATGGCCGCGGCAAAGCAGAAAGCGCAGACCATCGTCGACAGCATCCGCGCGGGCGCCGACTTCGAGGAGATGGCCCAGCGCTATTCCCAGGATCCGGGAAGCGCCGAGAAGGGTGGTGACCTCGACTGGTTCCGCCGGGGTCAGATGGTGCGAGAATTCGAGGACGTCGCCTTCGCGCTCCATGACGGCCAGGTCAGCGATCCGGTCAAGACCGAATTCGGCTACCACATCATCAAGATCGAGCGGTCGCGGATGGGCGAACGGAAGGGCCGCCACATCCTCATTCGTCCCGAGCTGGGGCCGGAGGACGTGACCCGGGCCCGGGCGCGGGCGGACTCCGTGGTGGTGAAGGCGAAAGCCGGTACGCCCATGCAAGAGCTTTTCGACGACTATTCCGACCCGACCGCGCCGGACACGCTCACCGTGGCGGCCGATCAGCTCGAGCAGCTCCCTCCAGGTTACAACGTCTTGAAAACGGCCACCGAGGGACAGGTCATCGGGCCCGTCGAGTATGACACGGGTCGAGGGGAGACCCGTCTGGCGGTCGTCCGGATCAAGCAGGTCCGCGAGGCCGGCACGTACACCTTCGACGACGTGAAGGCGCAACTCGCCCAGCAGTTGCAACAGAAAAAACAGGTCGAGAAGCTCATCGAAGGACTCCGCGGCAAGACCCATGTCGAGCTGTTGATGTAGCAGGTGTGACCACCCCTTCCCGTACGAGCGGTCGCGCCCGCATCGCGGTCACGTTGGGGGATCCTCGGGGCATCGGTCCAGAGGTCGCGTTCCGAGCGTTGACCTCGCTCCTCCAAGACGACCCACGTGCCTCCGTAGTGGTCGTCGCGCCGGAGTCGTTCACGCGGCATGACGCCTGGCCCGATGGCGTTCCCGCTCATCCGATCCCGTGGGACGGTGACCGGAGCGACGCCGGGGCCGGCCGCGCCGCCGCACACGCCATCGAAGAAGCCGTTCGGCTCGCGCTGGCGGGAGAAGCCGGAGCCATCGTCACCGCCCCGCTGCACAAGCCTTCGCTGCACGCCGCCGGGTGGGACGTGCCCGGCCAGACCGAGATGCTCCAGCAGATCACCGACGCGCCAATCGTCGGCATGCTGATGGCCGCCGAGCACACCCGGCTCGGCGGCGCGCTCCGGGTACTTCTGGCCACGACGCACCTCCCGTTGCGCGACGTGCCCCGAACGCTGACCAGGGCGCTGCTGGAGGCGCAGACCGACCTCCTCCACGGGGCTCTGCGCGATCAGTGGGGGATCACGACGCCCAGGCTCGCCTTGTGCGCACTGAACCCGCATGCCTCCGACGGCGGCCTTTTCGGGGATGAGGAAGCCACGGTCTACGGACCGGCCATCGAGGCGCTGCGCGCACGGGGCGTCGATGTCTCGGAGCCGCTTCCGGCCGACACCGTGTTCGGCCGCGCGCTCGCCGGTGCGTTCGACGGCGTGGTCGCGCCCTATCACGATGTCGGCATGGCCGCGTTCAAGACCGCCGCCTTCGGGTCCGGCGTGAACGTCACGCTCGGCCTTCCGTTCGTACGCACCTCCCCCGATCACGGCACCGCATTCGATCTGGCCGCCCGTTGGGGGCAGGCCGATCCTTCTTCGATGCTGGAGGCCCTCCGACTGGCGCAAAGGCTGGCTTCCGCGCGCTTTGACACGCGTGAACGCGACGTCTAGTCTTCGGTTCCCCTTCGCCTCTTCGGTCCGTTGATCAAACTCACGAACGTCTCCAAGGAGTATCCAAAGCGGGGCTACGCGCTCCGCGATGTCTCCTTCCACGTGCAGAAGGGCGAGTTCGTGTTCCTGACCGGCCACTCGGGTTCGGGCAAATCGACGACCATGCGCCTCATCCACATGGTCGACCGACCGACCGCGGGCGAAGTACGGGCGACCGGGTACTCTTCCCAGCTTCTGTCCAGCCGCGACGTGTGGAAGGTCCGGCGACGCGTGGGCTACGTCTTCCAGGATTTCCGGCTCCTCCCGGGTCGCACCGCCATCGAGAACGTGGCCTTCGTGCTCGAGGTGACGGGCACGCCGCACAGGGACGTGGGCCCCAGGGCTCAGCGGCTCCTGACCCAGGTCGGGTTGTCGCCGAAATCCGGCGCACTCGTGAACGAGCTTTCCGGGGGCGAGCAGCAACGTGTGGCCATCGCCCGGGCGCTCGCCAACAACCCTTTCGTGCTCCTGGCCGACGAGCCTACCGGCAACCTCGACGATCGGGCGACGCGGGGCATCCTCGATCTCTTCTGGGAAATCAACGCGACGGGCATGGCCGTTCTGATGGCGACCCATGACCTGGAACTCGTGCGACGCTACCCCGAGACGCGCGTGCTCGAGTTGGACAACGGGCGCCTCGTCTACGACTCCTCCTCGGCGGCCTGACGCGCGTGCACGCGATTCGTGAAGCCCTCGCGGGATTCCGCCGCGCCCCGCTCCTCACCGGGCTGGCTGCGGGCATGGTCGGGCTGGCCCTCTTCGTCGTCGGGCTCTTCGGCCTCGCCACCTACAACCTGCGCCTCGCACTGCAGTCCATCGAAGAACGTGTCGAAGTCGTCGTCTACCTGCGAGACGATGCCAGGCAGAGCGAGATCGACCTGGCCGAGAAGGAGTTGTCCGCGCTCCCCGAGGTCTCGGCCGTTTCGTTCGTTTCGAAGCGCGACGCGCTCGCACGGGCCAAGCGGGACCT
>JBBSOM010000038.1:0-10984 GCA_038259715.1 Longimicrobiales bacterium | reverse complement strand
GCGCCCATCACGAATACGGGTGTGACGTCGAACCTGAAGTGGCGTCTGTACGCCGATCCCTCGAGCCCGTCGCCCATCATCAAGAACGAGGAACTGCTCCTGATCCGGGCGGAGGCCGCGCTCGACACGGATGCCGCCCTCGCGGACATCAATACGGTCCGCACCCGGTCCGGAGGGCTGGAGCCCATCGCCCTCGCGGCGTGGCAGGGCATGAGCCGGGAGGATCGCGTCACCGAACTGCTCTACAACCGGCGCTACTCGCTGGTGTGGGAGTGGGGTCACCGTTGGGTCGACATGAGGCGCTTCGGGCGACTCCACGACCTCGAGGGACCGCGGGGCGCAGGAGACCGTGTGTTCGACAAGGTCCCGTTCCCCGAGGACGAGTGCATCACGCGTGACTTCGCCCCGGAAGGGTGTCAGACCGTGGAGGGGTTCCGGACGGCGCGCTGAGAACTCGAGCGGGTCCGATGTGCTGGACGAGAGCTGCGGCAGGGGCTGACACACTGGCTCCTGCCGCAGCGCTTTTTAGGAATCCGTGGCTTCAGCAGCCGCGGATCAGACTGACCTTGGGGGTCGCCCATCCTCCGTGCTCATCGGCGTGAGCCCGCACGTCCAGAAGCAGTGTGCAGACACCCGAGGTCTTGCCCCGATCCGTCGTCACGGAGACGCCGAGAACACCCTCCAGGATCGAGTCGGTGGCCATTTTTACCGACTGCAGACGGACATGGACGCCTCCACCCCGTATCACGCAATGCAGTTGGGTCGTGCACTCGGTGACGTCTTCTCGCGCACGGGAACGCTGGAACCCTGTACGCGTCGTGAAACTCTCCCGATCCTTCACCGTCGCACCGGCTTGGCCCAGAGCGGACATATACGATTCCACGTCCACACTGATCGGGCCCTCCGCCCAAGAGTCGTTCGTCCGCGCCCAGGAGATGCCCGCATCGACCATCACAGGGAGCGCACGGGCATAGTCTGGCGGAGACGCCTGGGCGAATGCCAGGGCTACCAACAGTAGGATATACATGGTCGGCCTCCAGGGCTGTGGACTCCTCTTTCCCCGAACTCTAGAGATTCCACGGCGTCGGGAGAACTCCGGGCCGGATAGCGCGGGGGCTTGAGACGGGAGAAGGCGATGCGCTGCGTCCCAGCGCGGGGCTTGAGACATCGGCCGGAGTGAGGCAAACTGGTTCGTCACCGTTTGCCTCACTCCGGAGTATCGATGCCTGTATCACCCGACGCGTTCGAGAAGTTGGGGTTGTTCTACCTCGGGGCCGCCATCGACCGGAGTGGCGAGCTCCAGATCGATCATCCCATCCTGTACGACGCCCGCGATCTGACCACGCACGCCGTAGCCCTCGGCATGACGGGCAGTGGCAAGACGGGTCTGGGCATCGCGCTCATAGAAGAAGCGCTGCTCGATGGTGTGCCGGTGATCGCCATCGATCCCAAGGGCGACATGGGTAACCTGCTGCTCCAGTTTCCCGGCCTGAGTGCGGCGGAATTCGAGCCGTGGATCGACGAGGGCGAGGCGAGCCGAAACGGACGCACCCGAGCGGAACACGCGCACTTCATGGCGGATCTCTGGCGCAAGGGCCTAGCTGACTGGGGAGAGGGTCCGGCGCGGATCGAGGCACTGAAGAAGTCGGCGGATTTTCGCGTGTATACGCCGGGGAGTTCGGCGGGCCGGCCTCTGTCGCCGCTGGCTTCGCTCTCTGCCCCCTCGGAGGCGGTACGCAACGATGCCGAGGCTTTGCGCGATCGCGTCAGTGGCTCCGTTGCCGGGCTCCTCACCCTGGTCGGCGTGGATGCGGATACCACGGCGAGCCGCGAAGCGGTACTGCTCGCGGCGATCCTCGGCCAGGCATGGCAGGCGGGTAATTCGCTCGACTTTCCGGGTCTGATCCGGCAGGTGCAGTCGCCGTCGATGACACAGATCGGGGTGTTCGATCTGGAGACCTTCTATCCGGGGAAGGACCGTTTCGCCTTCGCTTTGAAGCTCAATGCCTTCCTGGCGTCGCCCGCCGGGGCGACGTGGATGCAGGGGGAAGGGATCAACATCGGTCGACTTCTCGCGGGCGAAGGGGGCAAGCCCGCGCTCAGCGTGATCTCCATCGCTCATCTCGACGAGCAGCAGCGAATGTTCTTCGTGACGCTGCTCCTGAACGAGCTGCTGGCCTGGTCCAGAACCCAGCCGGGCACTACGACGCTACGTGCGATTCTCTACATGGACGAACTGTTCGGGTATCTGCCACCCGTGGCCATGCCGCCGTCCAAGAAACCGTTGTTGAGCCTGCTGAAGCAGGCCCGGGCCTCCGGTTTGGGTCTCTGCTTGGCCACGCAGAATCCCGCGGACCTGGACTACAAGGCCCTCTCCAATATCGGAACGTGGTTCATGGGGCGGCTGCAGACCGAGCGCGACAAGATTCGCGTTCTCGATGGACTGGAGCAGGTGGGAGGCGAGCAAACCTTGTCGCGCAGTGAACTGGGTGACCTGCTCTCGGGGCTGGACAAGCGCCAGTTCCTCGTACGCAACGTGCACGAGGACGCGCCGGTTCTGATGCAGGTCCGTTGGGTGATGAGCTACCTGGCCGGGCCGTTGAACAAGTCCGGCATCCAACGATTGGGCCAGGGCGGCAAGTCGACCGCAACCCAACCCGAACCGGCGAAGGCGCCGGAGATGCCGAAGGCCCACACTGAATCCCCTCCGGCGCTACCGCCGGGAATCCAGCAGCGCTACCTGCGCTTCACCGGTGCCGGCTCTCCCCTGTACCGACCGACGGTGGGTGCACACGTCACCCTCCACTTCGCCAATGCCGGACTCGATGTGGACAGTTGGACCGAGAAGACCCTCGTCGCCGACCTGGATTCAAAGGCCGGGGTGACGCTGTGGGACGACGCCGTGGCCGTCGACGCCGAAGTGCTGGACGAGGCTGTGCCTGGGGCGAGGTTCGCGGCTCTGCCGGCGGGGAGCGTCGGCCCAAAGTCCCCCGGCAAGTGGCAGTCACTCCTGAAGACCACCCTGTACAAGGACCACCAGATGACTCTGTGGCGCTGCTCGTCCCTGAAGCTCGTGTCGACGGTGGGGGAAACCCGCGAAGAGTTCGCGATGAGGGTCAACGAGCAGGGTCGGGAAGCCCGTGACCTGGCGGTGGAGAAATTGCGTGCGCGCTATACGCCCAAGCTGCAGCGGCTCGGTGAGCGCATCCGCACGGCGGAGCAGCGAGTCGAAAAAGAGGAGGCCCGACAAGAACAGCAGGCCATGAGCACCGCCGTCAGCATCGGCTCGACCGTGATCGGCGCCTTGTTCGGGCGCAAGCTGTCCAGCGCAGGAAATATCTCTCGTGCGGGCGCCGCCATACGGTCGGCCAGCCGGGCGTCTGGCAAGACACAGGACATCCGGCAAGCGAGGGAGAAGGTCGACGATCTGGTCGAGGAACTCGGAGCGTTGAACGAGGAGCTCCAGACGAGACCGCTGGCCCTGAAGACATCCGACGCACCCTCCATCGAGGAGAAGTCGGTGGCTCCGCGCAAGGCAGACATCTCCATCTCCGGGCTCGGCGTCGTCTGGAAGCCGTGGATCCTTCGGGAGGATGGCGTCATTGAGAAAGGCTGGTGAAGCGACGGAGCCCGGTCGCCGTCGCCGCGGTCCTCGTATTGGCGCTCCTCGGGTGGTGGCAAACCAGGGAGGAGTCCTCCATGTCGTCCACGCCTGAGAGTCTCTATGAACGCAAGGCCCACGACCAAGAGGTCAGCTTCGAGGGACGGGTGGTCCGCCTTCTTGCCGACGACAACGAGGGCTCTCGGCATCAGCGTTTTGTCGTGCGGCTCGAATCGGGTTTGACGATCCTGGTGGCGCACAACCTCGATCTGGTCGCACGCGTGCCCCTCCACGAAGGGGATCCCGTGGAGGTTCGCGGTGTCTATGAATGGAGCGAAGAGGGCGGTACGGTGCACTGGACGCACCGCGACCCTCAGGGCCACCACGCCGACGGCTACGTCCTGTTCAAGGGACGGCGCTTTCAGTAGTTGATCGACCCACCCGCGCCTGGAGCGATGCCCCGTGATCTCTCGACGTGAATGGCTCAAGACCACGGCTGCCGCAGGCGCTGTGCTTTCGCTCGACCCGCGGGGGCTCCATGCTCTCGCCACCCAGGAGTTGATCACGCGGGCTATCCCGGCCACCGGCGAGCGGATTCCAGCGGTGGGGCTCGGCAGCTCGGCGACGTTCTCCACGGTGGCGCGCCGCGAAGATTTCTCGGCGCTCCGGGAGGTGTTCATCACCCTGGTGGAGAACGGCGGGTCGGTGTTCGACACGGCGCCCGGTTACGGCGCGTCGGAGGAGGTGGCCGGCACCATCGCCCACGAACTCGGACTCACCGACCGCATCTTCTGGGCCACCAAGGTCAACGTGGCCGGCCGCGGCAGCGGCTCCGCAGACCCTGCTGCCGTCCGCCAGCAGATCGAGCGTTCATTCCAGCGCCTCGGCACCGACGTCATCGACGTGATCCAGGTCCACAACATGGGTGATCCGCCGACGCAGCTCGACATCCTCCAGGAATACAAGAAGGCCGGCCGGGTCCGCTACGTGGGGATCACCACCACGAGCGAGTCCCGCTACGGCGACCTGATGGACGTCATGCGGAACCATCCCATCGACTTCATCGGCGTCGACTACGCCGTGGACAACCGCACGGCCGCCGAGGAAGTTCTGCCCCTGGCCGCCGAGCGGAAGATCGGCGTGCTGGTGTACGCACCCTTCGGCAGGACCCGTCTCTGGAACCGCGTGTCGGACCGGAAAGTCCCCGCGTGGGCCGCCGACTTCGACGCCCGGTCATGGAGCCAGTTCTTTCTCAAGTTCGTCTTGGCACACCCCGCGGTGACTGCCGCCACCCCGGCCACGAGCCAGGGCGACCACATGCTGGACAACCTCGGCGGAGCCATGGGCCGGCTCCCTACCACGGAGCAGGTCCAGCGCATGATCGAGTACGTTGAGGCGCTTCCGCAGGCTGAGGCGGATCGATAGCGCGGACCGTGTACATCACCGGGAAGGTGCGAGGTCGCGCCTCCCTCCTCGCGCCTCTCCGCTACCGGAACAGGCTCGCGACTCCGGTGATGTGCTCCGACCCGGGAAATACCTGTATCGCTTGGTCGGGAGTGAGATCGAAGACTGCGCCGACGACCCCCTTGAGCACGGCCCGCGTGTCCAGGGTGGGGCGGAGGTCCCGGCCTTCGTAGAGCTGCTTCTCCCCCAGGCCGGGCCAGTCGGAGAGTACGGTGCTTCGGGCCAGGTTGGGTCCGACCACGAAGCCGGCGCCCGCCGTGCCGTGATCGGTGCCGCCCGTCCCGTTGGGGTGCGCGGTGCGTCCGAACTCGGTCATCACCACCAGCGTGGTCTCGGCCCACGCGGGACCCATGGCCTTCTTGAAGTCCACGATGCCCGTGGCGAGCTGGTTCAGGAGACGGTCCAGGCCGCCTCCCTGCATTCCCTGGTTCGCGTGCGTGTCCCATCCGCTGAACTCCACCGCTGCCACATTGGGGCCGTCCGGTTCCCCGAGGAAGCGGGCCGCCGCCTCGAGGATCGGCGCCACACGCCCGGCGCTTCGAGCCGCTCCCCGAGCGGGCGTGCCGCGGCGGCCAGCCGTCGCGCTCGCCCCCGCCGTGGCCCCGCGTCCTCCCGTGGCGGCGCTGTCTCCCGCCATGGCGCTGTCTGAGGCCATGGCGCTGTCCTCCTTCTCGAGGCGGCCCAGCTGGAGCGCCGCCTCGAAGGGATCGTGGAGATATCGGTCGCGCTCATACAGCACATGCAGGCGTTCTACATAGTCGTCGTCCGCCACGCCAAGCTGCGCGGGTGACCACGACAGAACGGGATACGTTCCGGTCAGGGATCGGGGCATACCCGCCGCCACGGCAATCCCGGATCGCTTGCCCCCCATCACCTGCAGGAGCCTGTTGAGCCACCCGTCCGACGAGCCCACGGGCTTGTCGAGCCCGGTCTCAAGAATCGCCTGACCGTCGAAGTGACTCCGGGTCCGGAAGGGGATGGCCATGGCGTGTACGGGCACCAGCTCCCCCGCGTCCCAGAGCGAGCGCATGGGAGACAGGCCAGGAGCGAGGGCGAAGTCGTCGGTAAGTCGGACCACCGCACCTGGCCCGTACGCCAGGGAGCCACGCACCGCCGCGTACGACGGGTCGCCCATTGGGATCAGCGCCGCGAGCCCGTCGAAGCCACCGCGAAGGAGGACGAACACCATCTTCCCCCGCCCGGGTACCTGGGCGAACGTGACCAGGGGAGCCGCGAACGTGGCCAAGCCACCGAGGCACATTCCCCACACGAAGTCCCTGCGGTCCATGGTCACCTCCACTGAAAGGCCGGCCCGCCCAGGGCGAGGGCCATGCGTTCGTCACGGTCAACCGACATGTCTGCGAGCATTCCGGTGAGCGGGTTGCCGTCCTCGAGGTCCACTACCTCGAGCATCGCACTCGGCTCCGACCTGGAGTTGCGCCCCTTCGACGCCACGGTCCGCGCCAACTCCGCGCGGTGCATGAGGCTGTCCGGGTCGGCCCACTCCGAGATCGTGTCGCCATAGCCCTTCGGAGCCGCAGGCGCCCAGAGCGGATGCCGGAGCTGTACCAGGACCTTCACGAAAGCTTGGGGAGCCTCCCGAGCGCCGAGCGCCCGAAGCATGGCGACCACCCAGTCCTGTGGTGTGCGCAGCTTCTGGTTCGCTGGATCCCACGCTTCGTCCAGGTGGACGAGCGCTCGCGAGACTTCACGAAGGTCGCCGCCCGATGCGCTGAAGACGCCGGCCACGCGGTCCACCGCAGCCAGAGGCGGGTCGTCCGCCACGAAATGGCGCACAAGCTTGGTGGCGATGAAACGTGCCGTGGACGGGTGCGCACACAGGTCCCGGATCGCGTCCTCCCCCTCGCGCTCGCCCGCTTCCACGTAGCGTCTTCCCATGAGGGTCTTCGGCCCGGGTTCGTGGGCCGTGCGCCGGAAGGCGTACGCGCGGGGACGACCCTGTCCCCGTGTCCCCGCGCCCGCGATGCCCCATCCGGTGAGGATGCGTGCGAGCTGAATGATGTCGTCCTGAGTATATCCGCCGTCGACGCCCACCGTATGCAACTCCATCAGCTCCCTGGCATAGTTCTCGTTGATTCCTCGAGGCGTCTTCGCGGCCGATCCGGGACGTCGACTCCGTGCCCGATCGGCGACCTGAGCGGCCCGGGAGTCGGGTCCGATGGATTGCGCGTTGTCCAGATACAAGAGCATGGCCGGGTGCCTGGCCGACGCGAGCACCATATCCGCGAATGTGCCCAGCACGTGTGGCCGGATCGCCTCGCGCTCGTAGAGGCCGGCCAGGGGGATCACCTGTTGCTTGGCCGCGACCGAAACGCACAGGTGGTTGGACCAGAACGCCACCAGCCGCTCGACGTAGGGCGCGTCGGACGTCACTCGCTTGCCGAGGGCCGCGAGCTCTTCAGCCGCGAGGAGGTCGCGTACCCCCGCGCGTGCTGCACGCAGGGCATCCCGGTTCTTGGCGCGCTGGGCCTCCTGGACCCGCCGGGTCGCTGCGATGACCGCTGCTGCGTCGGGAAGGCCGTCAGCCGGGAGCAGGGCGTTGTCGGGCCGAAGCTGGTCTTCGAGCCACTTCCGGGCATCGGGCAGGGCACGACGCTCACCGATGCGGGCGCCCATGCCGAATCGGTTCAGGGCTCTCAGGGCAGGGTCCACCACGTCACCTCGGCCAGTTGTCGTCCAAGGGGGGCGGACTTCGGAGGCTCCAGCCACCCACTGTCATGAGACGGCGGTCGGCCCGGCGATGTTAACTGGCGCCGGCGGACGGGGACTGCAGCCGTTCCCTCCTACCCCACGCCCCTCGATTCGCCTCCGCGAGCGCGTCGGCATCGCCGGGACCGGGAGGCGCCCCGGCACACGGCGCCGTCCACCCGCCAGCCCGCTCCGACTTCAGCGCTTGAAAAGTGTCCATGTCTGGATGCGACGACTCGCAGGGCCAAGCCTGACCGGTTCGAGCCGGCGCTGCGCGCCTGGCCTACCTGCTCAGACGCCGTCGAGAGCCTCCCATGCTTCGTTCAACTCGGCAACGCGCGCCTCGAGATCCTTGCAGCGGGCCTCGAGTTGGGTTCGGTCCTGGATGCCGGCCTGAAGCCGGCCCTCCATTTCCGCAGCGTGGATGGCGCGCGCCTCGACCTCATTTCGGAGCTCCGCGACCTCCGCATTCGCCGCCGCGCGTTCCTCGTCGCCGAGCTCGAGGGCGGCATCCGCGTCGGTCAGCAACGCCGCTTGCTCGTCGTCCAGGCGGCGCTGCTCCGTGAGTTCGGAGAGAACCTGGTCCCGTTCCGCCGCCAGCGCCTCCGCCTCGGTGACCGCTTCCGCCGCGATCCGGGCGCGTTCCTCGGCGCGGGACTCTACCGCGGCCCGCAGCTTCCGCTCCTGCCGGAGTTCGGCCTCGACGCGCGCGAGATCGGATCGGGCGTCGCCGAGCAGCTTCACTGCCTCCGAGCGCTCCCGGGTGGCGGCCTGCAGGCGCGCGCGAAGATCCTGGACCACATCCAATACGGCCGCGGCCGCGCGGCG
This sequence comes from Longimicrobiales bacterium, assembly GCA_038259715.1. Lineage (GTDB taxonomy): Bacteria > Gemmatimonadota > Gemmatimonadetes > Longimicrobiales > Gaopeijiaceae > SZUA-318. The sequence goes on along the minus strand of JBBSOM010000038.1, from coordinate 2,382 downwards.
GGGCTCGGTCGCGGTCACCGGGGGGCGGGCCGCCCGGGTCAGGCGCTCGCGAAGCGACGCGATGCGATCGCGCCCGGCCGCAAGACGGGATGCGTCCTGAGCCGCATTCGGGACCGCGTCGGGGCTCCCGCCGGAGGTCCTGCCGGAAGGCGCATCTGGAGGTTGAACATCCCTCGCGCGCTCCGGCGTCGGGCGCGCAGGCGATCCCCTCAGGGTCTCTGGCGCCGGAGCGATGGGGGCGCCGTTGCGGGTCTCGGAGGCTCGCACGGATACGGTTTCGTCCGTCGCGTCGGGGGTCGCCTCGGAGGTCGAGGCGAGCTCGGTGAGTATCTGGCCGATCATTGTGCGCGGCTTACGCGCCGGTACGTTCGTATCGAAGCCACCCGTCATGCCATCTTCTCCTGCCGGTCTTTCAGAGGGGCGTGCATCACTTCGTAGATGAGCGCGTTCGTGTCTTTGGCGCCCTTGCTCCGCGGATTATATGCGGAGATGGGCAAGCCCTCGCTGGAGGCCTGGGCGAATTCCGTACACTGCCGCACGATGGTCTCGAGAAGGAATTCGGGGTAGTGGCTCGCGAGGGCGTCCCGGGCCTCCCGGGCGATCCGCGTCGTCGGGTTGTACTGGTTGAGCACGATGAAGATTCGCTGCAGTCTGTGATCCAGGTCGTCCTCCAGACCGCTCAGCGTCTCGAAGAGCAACTTGAGTCCGTGGAAGGAGAGGAAGTCCGGGAGCACGGGAACGAAAAGGTCGTCGGCAGCGATCAGCGCATTCAGGTTCACGAGTCCGAGGGACGGTGGGGCATCCATGACGATGAAGTCGTAGCGGCCCGAGACATCGTCCAGCGCCTTCTTCAGTCGATACTCCCGGCCCGGCATGGGCATCAACGCGAGCTCGAGCGTGCTCATCCCGAGATTTGCCGGAACGAGATCGAGCTCCGCCAACGGCGTCTCGATGAGGACATCCTCGATCGGCATACGTTTCACGAGGGCGTCGTAGAGCGTGCGGTCGCACTGCTCACCCTGCAACCCCAGGTACTGCGTCGCGTGTCCCTGTGCGTCGAGGTCCACCAGCAGGACCCGGTAGCCCATCTCCGCCAACCGGTACGCGTAGGCGACCGACAGGCTGGTCTTGCCCGTGCCGCCCTTGAAGTTCAGGAAGAGCTGACGCCGAAGAGGACGCCGGGGGGGTTGGCAATTCATCCTCTTTCGGTACGCGGACAGATGGGATGGACCATAGTCGTCGGGTGCGCCTCCGAGCTCGGCGAGGTCCGGTCGCGCATCGGCCTCCGCGAGGCGCCGCTCCGACACGCCCAGAAGGCGCGCGAAGCGTCTTCTGTGGTAGCGGATCTTGTCCATCAAGCGCTCACCTCAGGGTTCGGGAAGAACGGAAGCGGACGCTCTCGACCTGGCGTAGGACCTGGCGGATCACGCGTCGCACCTGCGGATCGGGGTCCTCTTGAAGCGGTTCGAGGAGGGCATGTGCGAGAACCCCCCGGGCGGTGGCCGCAGCCAACACGACACGGCGGCGTACCCGGGCATCGGGGTCCGCCAGCCCATCGCGCAGGTACGGCTCGAGCTCGCTGGGCGCATGTTCGAGGAGCCGGCCGATCGCCTCGTACGCCGCGGCGCGCACGGAGGGGTCCGCGGCCTCCGTCCATCTGTGAACGGTGTCCACGGCGCCCGGATCGCCGGTCCGGCCCAACTGGACCAGAAGGCCCGCCCGGAGGGCAGGCACGTCCGCCTCCGCGAGCTGGACAGCCAGGGCGCGAGCGCGGTCGCCCGGCACGGTGGGAAGCCACGTCGCACGGGGCGGCTGCGATCCGGTGGCTTCCGCCACCCGTCGCTCCGGGGCCGGCCCTTCCACCACGGTCGGCGCGGGTGTGGTCAGCGATCCGGGAAGCCCCGACTCCTCGCGCGGGTCGGACCCGTCGTCCGATTCGGACGCCTCGGCTGAGCCATACGCCCCGGGGGAGCCGAACGCCTCGGCTGGGCCGGACGTCTCTCGTACATCGGGCCGCCCGGAGGGCGGCGCAATACGAGGCTCGACCTCCGTGTCGATGCCCGCCATGGCCAGGCGGGACCGAAGCGCCCCCTCGCGAGCATCGCTCCTGATCTTCTCGCGTTCGAGATCGAGGATTTCGCGCCGGAGCTCCGCCAGGAACTCGGACAGATCGGCCGCCCCGGGGCCGTCCTCCCGGATGAGCTGCTGCCATTCCGCGACCCGGGTGAGCAGCGTCTCGCGGCTGGCCACGAGCTCTTCGACCCTCTCTCGCAGACGAGCCACGGTCCGGTCGTTCACGAGAGCGCGCTGATCTTCGGCGAGAACCTTCCGCCGGAGCCGCACGAGCTCCCCGGCATCCGCGGGTGGGCCCGACTCGAAGAG
>JBBSOM010000037.1:0-11112 GCA_038259715.1 Longimicrobiales bacterium | reverse complement strand
CGTCTTCCGACCGGAGGTTCTCGACCGGATCACCGCGAGCCGTCCCCGTCCCGAGAATGTCAAAGAGAAAGTCGAAGAGACAGAGGAAGTCGCCATATGAGGAAACTGAAGACCATATCCGACGTTCGTGCGCATTTCCATCAGTACGACGTGCCTACGTACTTCGTGAGCGCGACGCCGTTCAACCTCCAGGGCATGGAGGAGTGGGTGGGCGACTTCACGTTCATCAACTACATCGATTGCTTCGATGGGAAGCACCCTTCGATCTTCGTGCCGAAGGAGAAACCCCACCCCGTGTTCGAGAGCATCGAGCAGATCGTGAACTACCTGCTCGAGCATGAGGACGTGGCGCGTCTGATCAAGCGCAAGGCGCCGAAAGGCAAGCCGTACAAGGGCAACGTCGTCTTCCTCTTCTTCGACGAGCGCACAGAAGAATTGTGCGAGAAGCTGGGCCTGCGGATCTGGTTCCCGTCCGCTAAGCTGCGCACGCGGATGGACAACAAGATCATGACGACGCGCATCGGCAACGAGGCCGGCGTGAAGAGCGTGCCCAACGCGCTGGCGCGGGTAACATCGTTCGATCGACTCATGACCGTCGCCAAACGCCACAAGCTGGGCGACCGTCTGGTGGTGCAGACGGCCTTCGGCGATTCGGGCCACACCACCTTCTTCATCGAGAGCGAGAGCGACTACCGGAAGTACGCGGACGAAATCGAAGCCGAGAAAGAGGTCAAGGTCATGAAGCGCGTTCGGTGCAGGGGCTCCGCGCTGGAGGCGTGCGTCACGCGGCACGGTACCCTGGTCGGGCCGCTCATGACCGAGTTGGTGGGCTTCAAGGAACTGACGCCTTACAAGGGTGGGTGGTGCGGGAACGAGGTCTTCCCCGATGCATTCCCGCAAGACATCCGGGACTTCGCGCGCCGGTCCGCCTTCAAGATCGGCGAGGCGCTGCGCAAGCGACGCTACCGGGGCTACTTCGAGCTCGACTTCCTGCTGGACCTCGACACCGAGGACATCTACCTGGGTGAGATGAACCCCCGCATCACCGGCGCGAGTTCGATGACCAACCTGGCTGCGTTCGCGCACGCGGACGCCCCGCTCTTTCTCTTTCACCTGCTCGAGTTCTCGGGCATGCCGTACGAACTGGACGTGAAGGCGCTGAATGAGCGCTGGGCGCACGCGCAGAACATCGACTCGTGGAGTCAGCTCGTCATCAAGCACACCGGCTCCGACATCGAACCGATCCGGAGCGCGCCGAAGTCAGGGGTGTGGGAGATGGGCGACGACGGCTCGGTCCGCTTCGTCCGCGATCAGATCCATCGGCGCACGGCCCGGCACGAGAATCAGGCCTTCTTCCTGCGCATCGCCAAGGAGGGGGATTGGTTCTATGAAGGCGCGGATCTCGGGATCCTGGTCACGCCCGGCCGGCTCATGACCAAGGGCTTCCAGTTGACGCCACGCGCCAAGGCGTGGGCCAAGGGCATCAAGGCCCACTATCTTCCAGGGCGAGCGAACGCCACGGCCCGCGCGGAGCAGGCACGACGCGCGGAAGTGGCGGGCTTCAAGCTGCTGTAGTCAGATGCGGGCGCCGGCCTACCGCGGTGCGGATCGATTGACCATGGACCTCTACCGCGCCTCCCCGGGAGCTCCCGCGACCGTGCTGAAACTGCGTTTCCGTTGGACGTCCGAGCCCGAGCCCGGAGACCGTTGGCAGGCCCTCTTTCGGCGCGCGTGGCCCGCGTATCACGCGTGGTTCCTTCGCGATGGCGCCCGGGCCCGACCGGCGCTGCCCGTGTGCCGCGCGCGGCTGAGCCAGTCCATGCCGGAACTGGTGCCCGTCTGGGAGCGGCTCTGTGGCTTGGCGGAGGATGACGGGGACGTGGCGAGGATGTTGTCCCTGTACCGCCCCACTCCGTACATATCGGGGTGCACCCAGGCCGTCCAGATCCGCCCCACTCCGGTCCTGGTGCGCAACTACGACTATCATCCGCACGCCTGTGAGGCCACCGTCGTGCGTAGCCGTTGGCTCGGCACCGACGTGCTCGCGGCCAGCGACTGCCTGTGGGGCGTGCTCGACGGCGTCAACGAGCACGGGCTTGCCATCGCCCTTTCGTTCGGAGGAAGCCCCGAGGTCGGAGACGGCTTCGGCATCCCGCTGATCTTGCGCTACGTGCTCGAGTCGTGCACCCACGTGGCCGACGCCTGCGCGACGCTGGGTCGGGTGCCCTGCCACATGGCGTACAACGTGTCGCTCGTGGACCGGGCCGGCGCGTACCGGGTGGCGTATCTTCGACCCGGCGCCCCGGCCGAGTTCGTCCGCCAGGCGGTCGCCACCAACCACCAGCGCCGCATCGAGTGGCCCGAATACGTGGCGGCCACCGGGAGCGAAGAGCGCGGGCGCAGCGCGCGAAAGGCGCTCCGCGACGCCGAGAACGCACAGGATCTGGTCGCCCGTTTCCTCGCGCCGCCTCTCTTCACGACCGACTACCTACGGTGGCACGGCACGCTCTATACTGCGACGTACCACCCGGAGGAGCGCGCGGCGGAGGTCCACTGGCCCGGAGCCTCGGTTCGGCAGAGCCTGGAGGACTTCACCGAGCGGGAGTTCGACGTCCCGTACCCTACCGGCTAAGCTCCTGGCATCGGGCACCATCCAACGCCAACGGGAGGGCTTCCTCATGCGTGTGTTCCACGATCTCCGTCCCAGGCGCCTCGGGCCCGGCGGCTTCGCGCTTGCGGCCTGCGCGCTTTTGGGCCTCCCTGCTTGCACACCGGACGTACCCGCGGCGCTCGCCGCGGACCTCGTGCTCGTGAACGGTCACGTCATCACGGTGGACGAGCTCGACTCGGAGGCGCAGGCGGTGGCCATCCGGGCCGGCCGGATCGTGGCGGTCGGCTCCGACGCGGCCGTGGAGCGGCTCATCGGGCCGGGACCGGAGCGGATCGATCTGGACGGCCTGACGGCCACGCCGGGGCTCCTCGACGTTCATGCCCACTTTTCCGGGGGCGGCGCCGATCGGCTCTTCGTGTCCGACCTGAGCTACCCGCGCGTAAAGAGCATCGCGGACGTCGTCTCGATCGTCGCTGAGCAGGTCTCCCAACTCGGTCCCGACGCGTGGGTCCAAGGGCGGGGGTGGGACGAGGGCAAGCTCGCCGAGAACCGACTCATCCAAGCCACCGACCTGGATTCGGTGTCGCCAAACAACCCCGTGGTGCTGACCCAGACGATGGGCCACTACCTCGTGGCGAACAGCGTGGCCCTGACGATGGCGGGCATCACCGCGGAGACCCCCGACCCTCCGAACGGCACCATCGACCGGGACGCGTCCGGACAGCCGACGGGGGTTCTCAAGGAGTCGGCGCAGGGACTGGTCCAGCGGCTCGTGCCCGACCTGACGCCGGAGCAGGTGCGGGCCGGCATCGCCGACCTGGCCAAGGCGTTCAACGCCGAGGGGATGACCGGCGTCAAGGATCCCGGCATCGGCCCGGAGGCCTGGGCCGCCTATCAGAAGGTGCTGGCCGACGGTGACCTGACCGTCCGGGTCTTCGTGCTGTGGCATACCGCCCGGAGCGTCGAGGACGCAGAGGCGCTGATCGCGCGCATCGGGCCGTTCACGAAGCCGTACATCTCGACCGGGGACGACCACCTCGTGTCCGGCGGTATCAAGATGTACATGGACGGCAGCGGAGGTGCCCGCACCGCGTGGATGTATGACGAATGGAACAAGAACCTCAACGAGGTGGACGCCGGCAACCACGGATACCCGGCCATGGACCCGGAACTGCTTCGACGGCTGGTCGACATGTATACGGCCGCGGGACTCCACGTCAGCATCCACTCGATCGGAGACCGGGCCATCGACTGGACCGTCGACAGCTATGCGGCCGCGCTCGAGCGGCACCCGATGAAGGGTCTGCGTGACGGCGTCATCCATGCGAACATCCCCACGGACCACGCGCTCGACGTCATGGCGCGGCTCCAGCGCGACTACGACGCCGGATACCCGGAGTCGTCGCCCGGTTTCGCATGGTGGATCGGAGATACCTACGCCGGTAACTTCGGCCCCGTGCGCAACGCGAGGCTCAACCCCTACCACACGTTCGTGGACAAGGGGATCCGGTGGGCGAGCGGTTCGGACTTCGGCGTGACGCCGTTTGCTGCCCGGTATGGGATCTGGGCCGCGGTGGCCCGCGAAACGGCGCTGGGCGTGTGGGGCGCGACCCCCTTCGGCACCGCGGAGTCGGTGGATGTCCGCACCGCGCTCCGCTCGTACACGATCTGGGCCGCCCATCAGATGTTCCTGGAGGACGAGATCGGATCGATCGAGGTCGGGAAGTACGCGGACATCGCCGTGTGGGACCGGGACCCATACACCGTCCCGACCGCGGAACTCGAGGAGATGCGCTGCGAGATGACGCTCTTCCAGGGGCGCGTCGTGTACCGGAACGCCGAGGGGCCGCTCGCCGCGAGCCGTTGAGCGCCCTCAGCGCCTCATCGCTGCCCGCCGAGGAGCCCATCCTACCGCGCGTTGCGCAGCGCCTCGTGGATTCGGGTCCTGAGCGTCTCGGGATCGGAATGCTCCCGAGAGACCGCCGCGAGCTCGCGGACCAGCCGCCTCTCGAACTCGGTGTGGGCGACGCATCCGTGGCACCACGCAAGGTGGGCTTCGATTTCCGCGACCTGCTCCGCGTCGAGACGACCGTCCAGATAGGCCCAGATGGCGCGAACCACCGCTTCGCAGTCGGGGGGCGGGCGCGTGGATTTCGCCGTCATCGCGGCGCTCCTGTTGCGAGGCCCATGTCCCGGGCGTGTTCGATGAGGTGCTCCTGGATCCTGCGCCGCGCCCGATACAGGCGGGACCGGACGGTGCCTACGGGAATCTCAAGCATTTCGGCCGTCTCCTCGTAGGAGAATCCTTCCAGGTCGATCAGCACCAGGATCGAGTGGTGAGGCTCGGGAAGCGCACGGAGGGCGATTTCGATTGCGGGACGGACGTCGATCTGATCAAACAGGTCGCCCAACCCCTCCCGATGCGCGGCGACGTGAAGTAGAACTGCGGGCATCGCATCGACGTCGCTCTCCTCCGCGAAGAGCATCCGCTTGCTGATACGCCTCCGCTTGAAATACACATTGCGGCAGATTGTGAACAGCCATTTGCGGCATTCCGTGCCCGCCACGAAGGTATGCCATCCCTTCAGCGCGCGGAGGTACACCTCCTGCACGAGATCGTCCGCCTCGGTCTCGTCGAGCGAAAGCGACAGGGCGAAGCGCGCCACGTCCCCGACGAAGGGCAGCGCCACCTCCTCGAAGTCGTCCGCGGCGCGCTGCCCCCCGTCGGCCACGTGTACTATTCGTGTCCCAGCACGGGCGCGATCGCGTCGGCCAGGACCTGATCCTTCCCCTGACCGGTGTACACCACCTTTCCGGATGCGTCGATGACCACGACGTACGAGGTATGCGGAACCGTGAACGCGCGGACCGCGGCGCCGTCGGTATCGAAGAAATGGAGACCGCCGATTTCGTGCTTCGTGACGTACTCCTGCTGTTGCTCGGCGCTCTGGTTGTCGTGGACGCCGATTCGGACGACCTGAAGCGCGGCGCCGTGATCCTTCGTGATCTCAGCGAACTGCGGCTCCAGGGCCCGGCACAGCGGGCACCACGTCGCCCAGAACTCGATGATGGCCGGCTTCCCCGCCACGACCGTCGAGAGGTCCGTGGCCGTGCCGTCCAACGCGGTGAGCTGGACATCGGGGATCTGCGAGCCGACGGGAATACCCGACTGCTGGGCACCGGCCCCCGGCGGGGCGATGGCTGCGGCGAGAAGGAAGAGAGGTACGGCGAAGTTGCGTGTGCGCATGTCGGGAGATCCTTGTTCGGGGAGTTCAGAAGACGAGTTTGCCCATCTCGATCAGGTAGTATTCGGCCACGCCGATCATGACGAGCGCGAAGCCGCGCTTGACCCAGACCATCCAGGTGCCCGGACGCGGCAGCTTCACCACGCCGCCGGAGGCCAGCCCGACGACGACCAGAAGGGCGCTCATGCCCAGGGAGAACACGAACAGGTAGGTGAAGCCCAGCGCCACGCTTCCCGTCGTGCTCACCCACGTGAGCAGGGAGCCCATGACCGGCGCGCCGCACGGGGCCGCCACCAGGCCCGAGGCGGCGCCCATCATGAAGGTGCCGGCAAGTCGCCCCCCCGATCCCGCCCGTCCCGCCCACTGGAGCAGGCGCTGCGGCACCGGTACCGGCAGAACATCCAGCAGCATCAAAGCGAACAGGATGAGGAGGTTCGCCATCAGGAGGTACAGGATCGGGCTCGTGCTGATCGAGCCGAACAGCGAGCCGGTCACCGCGGCCACCACGCCGAGGAGCGAATAGACCAGGGCCAGTCCCGTCACGTACGCCGTGGTGAGCAGGACGACCCTCCCGCGCGAGACGTCCGCGCCGGTGGCCTGCCCCCCGATCACGGCTGCCGTGATCGGGATCATCGGATAGATGCAGGGCGTGAGGCTGGTAACGAGCCCTCCCAGGAACACCAGGGGAAGCGCGAGCGGCGAGCCCTGGGCGAGCAGGGTCGGAACAGTGGTCAGGTCCATCGGCCTCCGGTGTCGGTCGAGTGCATGGTGTTCGTCGTCCGGACGAGACTCAACCTCACCAAGTCCGCATCCCCCCGCGGAGTTCCATCACGTCGCGCCGAGGACCGCGGCGAGCATAACCCCTTACGGCACGATGGGCGCCAACCCCGCCTCGGCCACCACGAGCAGGAGCGCGCGCTGGATGGCCAGCGGCCCGTCCTTGTCGATCCACCACTCACCCGGCGAGTGGTTCTCGCCGCCCACGCCGCCGCGCCCGATCGTCACGGCGGGTATGCCCAGCGAGATCGGGATGTTCGAGTTGGTGGACGAGCGTCCGAGCGTCGCGTCCGCGCCGAAGCTCTGCGTGGCGGCGACGGCGCGCTGCACGAGCGGGTTTGACGGGTCCATTTCGCCGGACGGACGGTCCCCGATCATCTTCATGTCGAGCGTGAGCGCGTCGCCTTCACGGCGGAGCGCGTTCTCGTCCTTCAAAGCCCGCTGCGTCGCGGCGTGGAGCGCGGCGTCGATCGTCTCCAGGCTCTGGGGGCTCTCGGAGCGCATGTCGATTTCGGCCCACGCCTCGAACGGGATCGAATTCACGGACGTGCCGCCGCCGAGCACGCCGACGTTGTAGCTGGTGCGCGGACCTTTCCGGGTCAGGGTGTCCGCGGTGTTCTCGAAGTACGCGATGCCGCGACCGAGCGCGTGGGCCGGGTTGGCCAGGCCGAACGCGCCCCAGGAATGCCCGCCCGGGCCGTTGAATGTGACCTTGTAGCGGTGCGATCCCAGCCCCATGCTCGTGAGTCCGCCCAGCCCGCCTCCGTCCACCTCGATCCACGCGTCGATCGGATCGGCGCCCTTGCGGAACAGGTGCTTCATTCCGCGGAGGTCGCCCACGCCCTCCTCGCCGACGGCGCCGACGAAAAGCACGTCGTCGTCGGTCTCCAGGCCGGCCTCCTCCATGGCGCGAAGGGTCGTCAGCACTACGATCAGCCCGCGCGTATCATCCCCGATACCCGGCGCGAAGAGCGTGTCGCCAACCTGGCGGACCGTGACGTCGGTGCCTTCCGGGAAGACCGTGTCGAGGTGGCCATCGAGCGCGATGGTACGGCGGCCCCGCCGGCCTTTCCGTAAGGCGAGCACGTTGCCCACCGAGTCCGTCCACACGGAGTCGGCGCCCGCTTCACGGAGGAGTTCCGCGAAGCGGGCACCTTTCGCGGCCTCTCCGAAAGGTGGCGAAGGGATCTGCGTGAGTTCGATCAGGTGCTCGACGCCCCACGCATCCAGCGAGTCGATGCGGGCGAAGGCCTTCTGCACCGCTGGGTTCTGCATGAGGGTGCGGATCTGCTCCGCATAGCGGGGCTCGGCCTGTTGGGCCGTGACTGCGGTGGGGAGTGGTGCGGCGAGCAGGGCGCCGAAGACGACGATCTGTATCGGGCGAAGGGATGGCACGATTGGCACGGTGCTGGCTCCGGAGGGTCGGGGTTGTCCACTGTACTACTCGGACAGGCTCCCAGAATGGTGGCCGTGAACCGCGGAGACCAGGCGTCCCGTCGAAACATGGTGCCGCCCGGAGCCATAGCTAAGTTAGCTATATCCAACTATCCTGCAGCATGAAGATCGTCAACGTGCACGAAGCCAAGACCACGCTGTCCAGGCTCCTCGAACGCATCGAGGCCGGCGAGGACGTGGTGATCGCGCGCGCGGGAACGCCCGTCGCACGTCTGGTGCCAGTGTCGCCGGCCGCTCGCGTTCCCGGGCGGCTGCGGGGAAGGGTACGGATCGGTGAGGACTTCGACGCCCCGCTCCCGCATCCTCTGGGTGAGGCGTTCGGCGAGCCGAGCGAATGAAGCTCCTGCTGGACAGCCACGCCTTTCTCTGGTGGCTCGCCGACGATTCCCGCCTTTCCCGGGGCGCCAGGGAGGCGATTGCCGACCCAGGCAACGCCGTGTTGGTGAGCGCGGCCACGATCTGGGAACTGGGCATCAAACGGGCGTTCCACCGTCTGGACGTGGGGGATGCCGACCTGGTGGCGGAGATCGAGGCGAACCGCTTCGGTGAGTTGTCGGTTCAGGCGCGCCATGCCGCAGCGGCAGCGGCGCTGCCACCGCATCATTCCGATCCGTTCGACCGGATGCTCGTCGCCCAGGCACGCCTCGATGGGCTGGTGTGCGTGACGGCAGACGCGGCGTTCGCGGCGTACGACGTCCCGACGATCTGGTAGGGGGATCTGCAAGGGGATCCCATAGGGGCTGAACTTTGGGCCCGTTCTCCATTAACTTACATGGCTATACCGAACACGCCTGTCCGCGCCCGACTACGGCGCTCTGAGACCGCCATGAAGCTCCGCAACATCGCCATCATCGCCCACGTCGATCACGGAAAGACCACCCTGGTCGATCAGATGTTCCGCCAGTCGGGCGTCTTCCGCGACAACCAGAACGTCCAGGAACGCGCGATGGACTCCAACCCGCTGGAGCGGGAGCGGGGGATCACGATCCTGGCCAAAAATACCGCGGTGGACTGGCACGGGACGAAGATCAACATCGTCGACACTCCCGGGCACGCCGACTTCGGCGGCGAGGTGGAGCGCATCCTGCGCATGGTCGATGGCGTCGTGCTCCTGGTCGACGCCGCGGAGGGTCCGATGCCGCAAACGCGCTTCGTCACCCGCAAGGCGCTGGAGCTCGGACTGCTCCCCCTGGTGGTCGTCAACAAGGTCGACCGCTCGGACGCACGCACGCATGAGGTGCACGACGAGGTCCTGGAGCTGTTCATGGACCTGGAGGCCAACAACGCGCAGCTCGACGCTCCCTTCCTGTATGCGTCCGGCCGCGAGGGGTGGGCGGGGCAGAGCGAGGAGGCGCGCGGTGGGGATCTCACACCCCTGTTCGATACGATCGTGTCGTACTTCCCGTCTCCGAAGGTCGATACCGAGGGCCCGTTCCAGATGCTCGTGTCGACGTTGGACTATTCGTCCTACGTGGGCCGCATCGCGATCGGCCGGATCGAGCGCGGTCGGGTGGCGGTGGGCGACCGGGTGACGATGCTCGACCTGGGTGAGCAGGGCATGGTCGAGGACGCGGCTGACGGTGAGGACTCACGGGTCCTCAAGCTCTTCACCTTCCGTGGCCTGGAACGCATCGAGGTCGAGGAGGCGTTCGCGGGTGACATCGTGGCCATCGCCGGCCTCGAGGGCGTCGAGATCGGCAAGACCATCACCGATCCGAAGCACCGCGACCGGATGCGCGGCATCGCGGTGGAAGAGCCGACCCTGTCGGTGGACTTCACCGTCAACAACTCCCCGTTCGCGGGGCAGGTCGGCAAGTTCGTGACCACCCGCCAGGTGCGGGAGCGTCTGTACAAGGAGCTCGAGCGGAACGTGGCGCTGAAGGTCGAGGAAACCGATCAGCCCGACACGTTCACGGTGAGCGGGCGCGGCGAACTGCATCTGGGCATCCTCATGGAGACGATGCGCCGTGAAGGATACGAATTCCAGGTGTCGCGCCCCCGGGTGATCACGCGCAGGGGTGCGGACGGCAAGCTGATGGAGCCGTATGAGGAGGCCGTGGTCGAGGTACCGTCGAACCTGGTGGGCACCGTCATCGAGAAAATGGGTCCGCGGAAAGCGGAGATGACCGAGATGCGCCCGATGGGCGACTCGGGCGCGACACGACTGCGCTTCCGCGTGCCGGCGCGCGGCCTCTTCGGCTACCGCTCGGAGTTCATGACCGACACGCGGGGTGAGGGCATCCTGCACCACACGTTCGACACGTGGGGTCCCTGGGCGGGTCCGCTGCGCGGCCGGTCGCGGGGTGTGCTGGTGGCGGACCGTGAAGGCACCGCGGTCGGCTTCGCGCTGTACAACCTGCAGGACCGTGCGACGATGTTCATCAGCCCGGGCGCCCCGGTGTACACGGGAATGATCGTCGGGGAGAATTCCCGCGGCGACGACATGGACGTGAACGTGAGCAAGGAAAAAAAGCTCACGAACATGCGGACCACTTCGTCGGACGACAACATCAAACTCGAGACGCCGCGACAGCTCACCCTCGAGCTCGCGCTCGAGTTCATCCAGGATGACGAGCTGATCGAGGTAACGCCGGGTGCGATCCGGCTGCGCAAGCGGATCCTGGACGCGACCAAGCGGAAGAAGGCCCAGAAGGTCGTCGACCAGTACGCCTGAGACCCGAACGAGACCCTGCGTGCGAGCATCTTCCCCGGAGGGCATCCGATGGACTTGAAGCCGGTCAACCTCGGCGCGGCCGCCGGGGCACTGGACAACCTTTGGTCGCCGCACGTGGTCGCTCGCGTCGGCGATCAATACGTGAAGGTGGCCAGGGTCCGGGGTGAATTCGTCTGGCACGCGCACGAAGGGCAGGACGAGCTCTTCCTGGTGCTTCGGGGCACCCTGCGCATCCAGTTCGAGGACGGGGAGGTGACGCTGAGAGAGGGCGACGCCTTTGTGGTCCCTGCGGGCGTGCGCCACAATCCGGTTGCGGAGGAGGAGTGCTGGCTTGCATTGATCGAGCCGGT
>JBBSOM010000036.1:0-11224 GCA_038259715.1 Longimicrobiales bacterium | reverse complement strand
GATTGGGGAGGGTCCGATATCTGAAGTTGTCCCCGATCCGGAGGTTGCTCAAGCCGGGGGGTCGGCGGCACGGTCGATGGCGTCGGGCCGGCGCGCTCTCTCTTGGCGTGCGCCGACTCAACGGATCATCGAGACCGCGTTGGCGCCGAAGCCCCACGAGCCCGGATCAGCGCGACACGGTGATTCGCCGGGCTCGTGCGGGACATACTCGATCCGGAGCTCGGGCGGGGAGGTCAAGGACAGGAACCAGCTGCCGGCTGCCCCTGGGCGCACATCGGGACCGTAGCAGTAGATCAGGCCGTCCGACGCCACCTTCTCGAACGCGAGGTTGACGCGGCCGCTCGTCTGGCGGGAGACGATACCGACATGCGCGCCGAGCGCCGCCGGCCCGAGACTCAAGGCCAACTCGGCCTGCGGGCGGTATGGGTAGTCCACGAGAGCGATGTAGCGGGTTTCGTCGCCGGAAACCGGCTCCGTCACGCTCGTCTCGGCCCACACGCCCTTCGCGGTTCGTGCGACGTCGACTTCCATCGTGCCGCAGCGCGGAGCGCCGGAAGGCGCGACGCTCGGCCGCAATAGGTCGCGCAGCTTCGAGAGCAGGAAGTCGCGGTCCGTCGCATCCCACTGATCCCACATGCACACGGCGTGGTTCGCTCCACCCAACCTCCAGGGCGCTACGTAGAAGTTGGTCACTCGATCGTCCGTCATTCCGACGTCGGTGACCCCTGCGCTCGTGCCCAGGTCCTCACCGGCGGAGACCTTGATGTCGAGATCCCTCGCCTCGCATGTTTCGACGGTGGCCCATATGACCGAGTACGTTCTACAGTCGCCGTAGGCCACCGAGGCGGGCGAGAAGCGCGACGACAGGGTGGCAACGTGGCCGAACCAGCCGTTGACCTCCCTGCAAACGCTGAAGAAGATCGCGTAGTCCTCCTGGCCCGGCGCCGCACGCGCAGAGTAACATCGGCACACCCAGCAGGAACCCGGCCAGATTGCGGAAACGCAGACGCGAACGGTCGCTTCGGAATTTCCTCATCGTTCGGCCTCCAAGGAGCGAGCGGTGAGACCTGACGAAGGTTGCAAGGTCGGGGCTCCCACGCGCACTCCGCAAGCAACTTCTCTTTTCGGTATCGGATCGCGAACTTCTGGCTCACCCCGCCGGAACGCTCACCGCCACTGTGTGTTCCGCGTGGTCGTCCACAAGCGGAATGGAGGGACTGTCCTGAAGGATGCCGTCCACCGTCACCCGGATTTCGCCGCCCGCGCCCTCGTTGGGCACCCGGGTGACGGCGATGTGGTAGACGGTCTCCCGGTGGCGGTAGTGGACCACGAATCCACTCCAGTGTGCAGGCAGGCAGGGCTCCACGTGCAGCCGATCCACGTCCAGGCGTAGACCGAGCAGCGACTCCAGGATCAGCCTGTACATCCAACCTGCGGACCCCGTGTACCAGGTCCAGCCGCCGCGCCCCATGTGGGGCTCCACCGCGTAGACGTCGGCGGCGACGACGTAGGGCTCCACCTTGTAGGTCTCGATGGCCTCTCGAGAAGTGGCGTGGTTCGCCGGGTTGATCATGGTCAGTAGCTCCCAGGCGCGCAGGCCGTCACCCAGGGCCGCGAACGCCATGGCGGCCCACACGGCGCTGTGGGTATACTGGCCCCCGTTCTCCCTCACGCCCGGCACGTACCCCTTGATGTAGCCGGGATCCAGGTCCGACGTGTCGAAGGCAGGCTCGAGGAGCTTGACCAGGGCGTAGTCGCGGCGCACGAGATGTTCGTCCAGCGCCTCCATGGCCCTGTGCGCGCGCTCCGGGTCGGCCGCCCCGGAGAGTACGCTCCAGCTCTGCGAGATGGCGTCGATCCGACATTCGTCGTTGCCCGCCGAGCCCAGTGGGGTGCCGTCGTCGAAGTACGCCCGCCGATACCAGGCGCCGTCCCAGCCATGGCTTTCGATGGCTTCGCGCAGCCGCTCACGCTCCGTGGCGCACACGTCGGCGAAGGCGTCGTCACCGCGTCGGCGCGCCACTGCGGCGAACTGGCGGAGGACGTCTGTCTGGAAGAAGGCCAGCCACACGCTCTCGCCCTTGCCGTGCGAACCCACCCGATCCATGCCATCGTTCCAGTCGCCGGAGCCCATGAGAGGCAGACCGTGGGCACCCGATGTAAGTCCGTGGCGGATGGCCCGCACGCAGTGCTCATACAGAGTCTCGGCTACTGCCGACCGGCCCGGAAGATCGTAGTAGGATTCGTCGTCGGGCCCGAGGGCGCGGCCCTCCAGATACCGGACGGGTTCGTCCAGCACGCCTGTATCACCGGTGGTGAGCACGTAGCGGCACGTGGCCAACGCCAGCCACAGATAGTCGTCGGAACAGCGGGTGCGCACGCCCCGTCCCTCCGGCGGATGCCACCAGTGCTGGACGTCTCCCTCCAGGAACTGTCGCGAGGCGCAAAGGAGAAGGTGGTCGCGCACGAGCCCCGGCTCGGCGTGCACCAGCGCCATGGAGTCCTGCAATTGGTCGCGGAATCCGAAGGCACCCCCCGACTGGTAATACCCGCTGCGCGCCCACATCCGGCACGCGATGGTCTGGTAGAGGAGCCATCCGTTGGTCAGGACGTTGAGCGACTCGTCGGGTGTGTCGACCTGGACCGCCCCGAGAGTGTGTTTCCACCTCTGCCACGCCGCTTCGAGTGCCTGACGCCCTGCGTCGGCGCCCCTGAAGCGCTGCACGAGGCGGTGGGCGTCGTGCCCTCCAGGGCTGCCCCCCAGGCCGAGCCTGAAGGTGATCTCACGCTCCTGCCCGTCGGCGAGGTCGAAGGGCACCTGAATGGCGGCGCAGGGGTCCAGGCCAGCACCCAGCTTGCCGGAGAGGTGCACGCGCGTCATGGCCGCCGGACTCGCAAGGCTCCCGTTACGACCGATGAACTCCCTGCGGTCGCACGTGACGGTCCGGTTCGCTTCGTCCACGTCGAAGAAGGCGACACGGTTGGGGAATCCGGTGTTGTAGGGATTCCGGGCGTACAGCGCGCCGCTCACGGGATCGACTTCGGTGGTCACGTGCATGGCCGACTTCGACCGCAGGTCGCCCAACACCCATTCCGCATAGCCCGTGGCGGAAAGCCGGCGCGGCCTTCCGGACAGGTTGCGTACCTTGAGGAGCGACAACTTCACCGCGGCGTCTCGGGCCACGTAGACCCAGAGCTCCGAGCGGATGCCGGCCTCTTCATGCTCGAACACGCTGTACCCGAAACCATGCCGGCTGACGTACGGGGTGGCACTGCGCCTCGGCAGCGGTGTCGGGCACCAGAAGCGCCCGGTGTCCTCGTCGCGCAGATAGAAGGCCTCTCCGCCGGCGTCGGACACCGGATCGTTGTGCCACGGCGTGAGGCGGAACTCGTGGGCGTTTTCACCCCAGGTATAGGCCTGGCCGCTCTCCGAGATCACGCTGCCGAAGTGCGGGTTGGCCAGAACGTTGACCCAGGGAGCCGGCGTGAGCTGCCCTGGTGAGGTCGTGATGACGTACTCGCGTCCGTCCGGCGTGAAGCCCCCTAGGCCGTTGGGCAGGATCAGATCCCGAACCGGAAGCGGGACGTCTGCGGTCAGGTCGGAGGCAGGGGCTTCGCGCGGAACCAGTCGCGGCACCCGCACCTCCGGGGGGCCGTGGCGGTCGAGCTGCTCTTCGAGCGTCCCTCGTCCGTCGCTGAGGATGGCGCGGGCCACCGTCTGAAACAGCGTCCGGTCAGCTTCGGATATCTGCTCCGCCGCGCGGATGAAGATGCCGCCGGACCGATCGATGGCATGGGCTTCGACGCCCCGGGCCACCAGGGCCAGGATCTGCTCCTGGAGCGCCTGCCGATACCCTGCGCGGTCCTCGTTCCAGATCACCAGGTCCACGGCGAGTCCCTTGAGACGCCAATAGGCGTGGGCCTGGATGAGCTGGTGAGCCAGATCGAGGCTGGTGATCTCGGCGATACGTAGCAGGACGATGGGCAGATCTCCTGAGATGGCGTACCCCCAGAGGCCCGACTGCCCGCTCCGGCTCTCCATGAGCACGCTGGGGTCGGCCCTCCGCCGGGCGTCGGCGTAGAGGACCGAGCTGGCCAGCCGCCCGTAGAGTTGGGCCTCTGCCTCGCTGGCGTCGATCTGTCGGAGCACGACCTGGGCGTGGGTCCATGCCAGTTCGAAGACCCGGTCGGCGAGGCGCCGGTCCTGGTACTTCGCCACCAGTCCCAGGGCCGCATCGCGGTCCCCGGCGATGCCGTAGACCAGATCCACGGTGACGGACTGCTCGGGATCGAGGGATACCTGCCCACGAATGGCCACGACCGGGTCCAGGACGGAGCCCTGGCTTCCGGACAGCGGCCCGCCTGTTTCCATGGCCTGGGCGGTAGCAGCGGTACGGGTACGGCCGAGGAAGCGCGCACGGTCGGTCTCGTAGGAAGACTCCACGACTTCGGCGTCGTGCACCGCCATCAGATGGAACATGAAGGGCACGGTCTCGTCACGGGAGCGAGGCCGGCGCGAGCACAGGATGGCGCGGTGCGCGTCCACGATCTCGGTCTGCACGAAGAGATTGCTGAAGGCCGGATGCAGGGCATCGGCCGCCGCCGACGCGAGCACCACCTCCGTGTAGCTCGTGACCTCCACGGTCCGCCGTTCGCGGGAACGGTTGGTGATGCGCACCCGGCGCAGTTCGATGTCGTCCTCCGGGGAGACCGCGATCTCGGTATGGGTGTCGAAATCGCCGTCGCGTCGCCGAAACTCCGCGCGCCCTTCCGAGAAGATGGCTTCGTAGTGGTCCGCGGGCCGCAAGGTGGGCTGGTGTGCGGTGGACCAGACCAGGCCGACGTCCACATCGCGCAGGTAGCAGAAGGTGCCCCACGGGTCCCGGGTGCCGTCCTCCCGCCAGCGCGTCACGGCCAGGTCGTTCCACCGGCTGTAGCCGCCCCCGGCATTCGTGACCATGACGTGGTAGCGCCCGTTGGACAGCAACTGTACTTCCGGGCTCGGCGTGTGGGGGGTGTCGAGCACGCGTATGGGTATCTGGGGCACATCGGCCCCATCCACGGTACCGATGGGTTCGGGACTGGACGCGTAGGACGCCGACGCCCTGGGGATCCGCTCCTGGAGCAACGGCACGGTGGCCCGCAGCAACGGGTCGGACTCGAAGCGTCCCTGCATGGGCTTGTCCAGCAACACAGCGTTCAGCCCCAGCAGGCTCATGCCCTGGTGATGGGTCATGAAGGACGCGACCAGGGCATGGGACTCCCCGCGACGGCGCCGCGCCGGGGTGTAGTCCACGGCCTCGTAGAAACCGAACTTCCCCTCCGCGCCCGCGGCGGCCAGCTGTTGCAGATTCGAACACGCCTCTTCCGGCGCCACCACCAGCGCCATCACCGATGCGTACGGCGCCACCACCAGGTCCTCGGCGAGCCCGCGCTTCAGCCCCAGGCCGGGGACGCCGAAGGCCCGGTACTGATAGTTGAGGTGGACGTCCACCGCGTTGTACCCGGATTCCGAGATGCCCCACGGTACGCCGCGCTGCCGGCCGTACTCCATCTGCCTCGCCACCGCCGCGTGGGCGGTCTGGTCGAGGAGCGTGTGTTCGTATGTGGGCATCACCAACAGCGGCATCAGATACTCGAACATCGAGCCGCTCCACGACAGCAGGACCGGCTCGCCGCCGGACGTCGTGAGGAGGCGCCCCAGAGCGAACCAGCTTTCCTCGGGCAGATGTCCCTGGGCGACGGCGACGAACACGCCCAGGCGCGCCTCCGAGGCCAGAAGATCGTAGAAGGCCGGATCCCTCCGTCGCGTGTCGACGTCGTATCCGATACTCAACAGGCGTGACGGCTTGTCGTAGAGGAAGCCGTATTCCATGTCCGCGAACTCGCCGGCCCGTAGGGCGAGACCCTGGATGGCGGCAATGCGTGCCCGGGCGCGCGCTCCGCCCTGGGCGACGTCGGGCGACGAGGCCCCATCGAGTGCCGCCAGGGCCCGGAGTGTCGGGATCCCCTGGACCCCCGGAACGTCGGTGAGCGTGCCCGCACTCCCGCCAGGGCTGGACCAGGGTGCGATGAACGCTACTTCGGCGAGAGCCGCCCGGCATTGTCGGACCAGCGCCCCGACCCACCGGCCGGCCCGGTGCCCGGGCTCGAGCTTCCAGGCTTCGGCCAGAGCTTCCGCCGAGCGCGTGAGCCGGTCCAGCGCGAGGTGGGCCGCGGGAAGGGTCGCCGGAGGGGTACCCAGCGCGGCTTCGAATCCCTCCCGGAAGCGAGCCAGCCCATCCGGCCGCGACGCTCCCGCCTCTTCCTCCAGGACTTCCAACGTGTCGCCGAGCCCGTCCAGCCAACGTGCCTCCAGGACAGGGCGATCGAGGAGCCCCAGAAGACCCGGCCGCAAGGTCAGCAGGTGGCCCGCCAGGTTGCCGCTGTCCACGGTGGAGACATAGGCCGGGTGTAGCGTTTGCAGCGACTCGGTGTCGTACCAGTTGTAGAAATGGCCGTGGAAACGCGCGAGTCCCCCCATGGTCTTCATGGCGTCGGCGGTGCGCTCGATCAACTGCCCCGCCGCGACGTATCCGAAGTCGTAGGCGGCGAGGTTGGCCAGCAATGACAGCCCCATGTTGGTGGGCGAGGTGCGATGGGCCAGCGTGGGGTCGCGGCTATCCTGATAGTTGTCCGGTGGTAGCCAATGGTCCGCCGGGCCGACGACCTCCTCGAAGAACGCCCATGTCTTCCGGGCGGTCCTGCGGAGAAACCGCGTCTGCTCAGCCGTGAGCCGGCTTTCGCGGCGGGCAATGGGGAGGCTGACCCACCAGGCGAGGGCGGGCGAGGCCAGCCACACGAGCAGGGCGGGACTCGCCACCAGCAAGGAGGGCTCATGGAACCACGCCAGCCAGGCCGCCGTGACCGCAGACAGCGGGGCGAACCACATGGATCGGAACGAGGAGGCCAGACTGGTCCGGCTGGACCGCTCCTGGTCGCCCGAGGGGTCCCACTCCAGAAGGCGGCGGTGCGTGAAGATCACGCGCCCAAGCGTGCGCACCACCGCATCCAGACTGTAGTACGCCTCGTGGGGCAGGGACACGAAGGCGAAGCCAACCTGGAGGAAGCGGCGGCCCGCGGCGCGCCACGCAGAGGCCAGATGCTGGCCCATCCGCATGTCATCGGGTTTGCGGAAGACGTCCAACAGTGCGGCGAGCACCGATGGGATCAAGAGGACCGCCAACACCGCCAGGGTCCACAACCACGACGAGGAAAACACCGTCCAGCCCAGGAGCAGGAGCAGCGTCAGCGTCGCCGGCACCAGGCTCCGGCGCAGGTTGTCGAACAGCTTCCAGCGCGACAGCGGCGAGAGCCCCTTGTTGCGCTCCCACCCATGCGGACCCTTCACCCACGGCATCACCCGTCCCGCCAGCTGCCAGTCCCCCCGGATCCAGCGATGGCGCCGGTTGACGTCGGCGCCGTAGCGGGTCGGATACTTCTCGTACAGTTGGACGTCGCTCAACAGCCCCGCGCGGGCATAACACCCTTCCAGGAGGTCGTGGCTGAGGATCCGGTTTTCCGGAAGACGCCCCTTCAGCGCCTGTTCGAACGTGGCGACGTCGTAGATCCCCTTGCCGATGAACGACCCCTCGTGGAACGCGTCCTGGTAGACGTCGGACACCACGCGCGTGTACGGGTCGATGCCGGGCACGCCGGCGTGGAGGCGCCCGTAGCGCGACGGACGAGTACCGTGGGGGCTCGCGCTCACCCGTGGCTGCAAGATGCCGTAGCCCACACGGACCCGCTGAAGCGCGACGTCGTAGACCGGGCGGTTCAGCGGGTGCCCCATGGTGCCGACGAACTCGCGAGCCGCGTCGCGTGGGAGTTGGGTGTCCGTATCGAGGGTGATGACGTACCGGACCCCCGTGAGCGCCGTGGTATCGCCCACCACCAGGGAGAAGCCGCGACCGTCACCCTCCTGCAGCAGCCGGTTCAGGTCCGCCAGCTTGCCGCGCTTGCGCTCGTACCCCATCCAGATGTCGTCGTGGGGATTCCAGCGACGTGGGCGATGAAACAGGAAGAAGGCATCGGTCCTGCCTTCGGCGTACTTCGCGTTCAGGACTTCGATGCCTATGCTGGCCTGATCCAGGAGGGGGCCGTCCTCCGCCAAAGTCTCCTGGGCCGCGTCACGCAGGTCGGTCAGCAGGCCGAAGTGAAGGTTGCCGTCGCGGTTGGCCACGAAGGCGAGCTCCAGCGCCTCGAGCAAGCTCTCGACGTTGCCCGAACTGGTGAGCATGCTCGGGACCACCACGAGGGTGCGGCATTCCGGTGGAATCCCCTCGGAGAAGTCCATGCGCGGCAGCGGATGCGGCGAGGCCAGCATGGTGGTCAGCGAGTTCACCAGCGCCACGGCGAGTTGGCTGGTGGCGACGACCCCGGGGATTGCCAGCAGGGCGAGCGCCCAGGGTGCGATGCCGTCGGCCCTGGCTCCGCTCAGCAGGCCGACGCACAGGAGGGCGGTGAGGAGCGCGATGGCGCCCAGGTAGAGGAGCAGCGGCGCTCCAGCCGCCGCCTGCCGAAGGACGGCGCCCAGAGGCCGGGGGATCCCCGCCACCTCCTCCAGGTCTCGCAGACCCTGGTCGATGAGCCAGAACCCCACGTGTGTCGTCCTGTGGGCGCGTCCATTTCGTGTTCCTGCTTCCTCGGCCAGAGCGATGGCGTGACGGGCAACGGTATCCTCGGCGAGCGCGGCGGCCTTGGCGATCCTCTCGACCACGTGGCGGTACCGGTCTCTGGTGGCGAAGTCCATGGCCGCATACGCCTGAGCCGGGTCCGTGTGCAGCACGCGTTCGACCTCGCTCATGGACTCGACGAAGTCGCGCCAATCCATGGTTCCGAGGCATCGCAGGCTCCCGACGCTGTTGGCGATCGAGACCTGATCGGCGGCCTGCCTCTGGTTCCCCGCTCCCACCAGTCTCTCGATGTTGAGGCCCGACACGGCGAGTTGCTGCTCGATCCAGGTGAGCGGCATGGCCAGGGCGGGCCCCTGCCCGTGCAGGCGCCGCGTAAGCTCCGACACGAACGGGGTGGTCATGGGAGGCTCGGAGCGGGCCATATCCGCGATGACCAGGATCAGGTTCAGCGGATCCTGACGGGCCACGGTCGTCAGCTTGCTCGCCCACGCCACCGCCAGGTCCCGGTCCCGCCTGCCCGCGGCGATGCCGACTGCCACGCGGCGCAGATTTTCGATGAGCGCCAAGCGCAGCATGATGGGGATGGCCCACAACTCACCCAGCATCAGCGGGGAGACCGTCTGGTACGCCGCGACGACG
The DNA here is from genome assembly GCA_038259715.1 of Longimicrobiales bacterium. Lineage (GTDB taxonomy): Bacteria > Gemmatimonadota > Gemmatimonadetes > Longimicrobiales > Gaopeijiaceae > SZUA-318. The sequence continues at coordinate 1,910 of JBBSOM010000036.1, read as the reverse complement.
TGGCTGAGGCTGTCCGGATCGACCAGCCCATCGCCGTGGGCGATGGTCTCGAGGGCGATGTCGTACACCCGGGGCAGCCCGGCCGAAGGGCCTTCGGCCAGGCGTGGCAGATTCCGGCTGTATCCTTTGGGCAGGTGGCGCCTGGCCGTGCGGATCTGCTCTTCCACCAGGTAGAAGTTGTCGATGAGCCATTCCGCGGCGGGCGTGATGCGGTGGCTCGCCGCGACCGCCTCCGTCAGTTGCCGGCGGGTGTCGACCAGAACGGCTTCGTTGGCCCTCAGCCGTGACAGCAGTTGGTCCGGGGCGTCTGCCCGGGTGAGGCGATGGGTGGACGCCAGACGAACGCCGTGTTGCCCCAATTGCACGGTGCTGAACAACTCAGCCCGTAGCGGCGGTTCTTCAGGGGCCGCTAGACCCACCTTCCACGCAGTTCGCACCCATTTCTCCTGGCCGTGGGCGTCAACGGCCACATGCGGTGGCGTGGCAGGAACCGCTGAAGACGATGATGAAGCATAGCGGGGGTACCGCCTCCCCGGCCCACCGCCACTCCGCCATACCAAGCGGACCGGGCATGGCCGGGCGCGATCCGATGGAACTCGACGCCTACCGGGAACCCTCCCCGGCCGCGGCGCTTGAGTAGATCGCAACCTCGATGCGCCGGTTCAGCTGCCGACCTGCCTCGGTGTCATTGGACGCAACCGGCTCCAATTCACCTCTACCCGACGTGTGCATGCGGGCGGATGCCACACCCTGCCCGCCCAGGTACGCCGAAGCTGCGTCCGCCCGGCGCTGAGACAGGCTCGCGTTGTAGTCGGTGCTGCCGCTCGCATCCGTGTGGCCGACGATGAGCAGATCGGTGTTGCCGTACTTCTTCAGGCTGGCCGCGAGGTTCTGGAGATTGACCCCCGCCGCCGGACGAATGGCCGACGAATCGAAGTCATATAACAGACCCGAGGCGAAGGTCACCTGGATCCCCTCGCCGACACGTTCCACCGTGGCACCGGGGATCTCCGTCATGAGCTCGTCGGCCTGCTTGTCCATCTGGTGCCCGATGACGGCGCCGGCGGCTCCACCGACCACTGCGCCGATGATGGCGCCTCGAGCTGTCGATCCTTTCTTGTTTCCAATCGCGGCACCGGCGGCGGCGCCGGCCGCGCCCCCGATCATGGCAGCCTTCTCCTTCCGGTTCAAAGAACATGCGGTGGAGGAGAATGCAGCGGCGACGATCAAAGCGACGCGGAGCTTTCTGCTGCCCATGGGACACCTCGACGGGAGGAGCGGGGAATCGGCTGGTTCCAACGGACTAGTTCGCGAGATGACTCACCCCCTGTCGGGCCGCCCGTTGAGCGCCTGGGCAGGCTCATGGTCCACGACGAGCATGGGCACCGTCACGACGAACTTCGCCTTCAATGCCTTCAGCCCCGCCTCCAGCCTCCGATTGATGCCACGATCGCTGTCCGGGCTATCGCTGATGACAAGAATGCGCGTCAGCTGGGGCTCCACAACCACGCGGCTCGCCCACGTACGGGCGCCTTGGATCGCCTCCGCGTGTTCGCGGTCCAGCAGCTCCTGGATGGATGCGACCCGTTCGTCCTCGGGGGGCAGTGTGATGTCGTACCCATAGGCCCAGAGTTTCTTCGGTGGCGGGCCACGATCTTTCTTGACCATTCGATCCCCTTCACCTCGTCACGTTGGCGCACCACCCAACCGGAGGAACCGGTCGATGGCACGCGGGCCCGAACAAAGCTCTCTGCTGAAGGGACGGTATCCGTGCGCTCCGCGCCGGGTAGTCCCGGTCCTTCGCGCTGCGTTTCATTACAAGACCCTCCGGCCCTGGATCACCCGTATGAGCACGACGATGATGGCGATGACCAGGAGAACGTGGATCAGGCCGCCCATCGTGTAGGACG
>JBBSOM010000035.1:0-11226 GCA_038259715.1 Longimicrobiales bacterium | reverse complement strand
GGCACCCTGTTCGCGTACGAGCAGGCGGGTGCGGTCCCGGACATCCTCACGCTGGCCAAGCCGCTGGCAGGCGGCCTTCCGATGGGCGCCGTCGTCATGACCAGGCGGGTCGCCGACACGCTGAAGCCCGGCGACCATGGAACGACGTTCGGCGGCGGCCCCCTGGTGGCCTCGGTGGCCCTCGCGGTTCTGCGGACGATCTCCGCGCCCGGTTTCCTGGCGCACGTCCGCGCCATGGGCGAGCACCTGAGCGCACGACTTGTCGCCCTGGCGGGACGGCACCCGAAGGTGAAGGGCGTGCGCGGAAGGGGGCTGATGCAGGGCATCCTTCTCGACGGCCCGGCCGGCCCCGTGGTCGCGCGGGCCCGGGACCTGGGACTCCTTCTGGTTTCCGCGGGCCCGGACGTGATCCGGATCGTGCCTCCTCTTATCATTCGGGAGGAGGAGATCGACGAAGGGCTGGCCATCCTGGAGCAGGCATTGGCCTGAGCGTTCCCACCACCGGCGGCGACCCATGGTAACCAGGAAGTCCGATGACGCTCCGGCCAAAGGCCTCTGGGGCGGGCGGTTCAGCGGGGGGATGGCCCCCGAGATGATTCCGTTCAACCTGTGCCTGCCCGTAGACGGAAGGCTCTGGCGCGAAGACATCCGCGGCAGCCTGGCCTGGGCCCGCGCGCTCCGGACGGCCGGCGTCATCACCGAGCGGGAGTGCTCGGAGCTGGCTCAGGGGCTGGAGGAGGTCGCCCGACGCATCGAGCGCGAGGGCCTCGGGTCCGCCCCGGAGGAGGACATCCATTCAGCGGTCGAGCGGATGCTCGGGGAGACCGCCGGAGAGGTGGCCGGCAAGCTCCACACGGGGCGTTCCCGCAACGATCAGTCGTCGACCGACGTGCGTCTTTATGGGATGGGGGCCGCGGACCGCATCGACGACGCGGTCCGCACCGTCATCCGCGCGCTCCTCGCCCTGGCCGAACGGGGCGTCGACGACATCATGCCCGGTTACACCCACATGCAGCAGGCACAGCCCATTCGTGCCGCACAGTGGGCGCTCGCGCATCTGTGGGCGTTCGTGCGAGACCTCGAACGGGTGCGCGCGGCGCGCGGTGCGGCCGCCGTTCTGCCCCTGGGCTCGGGAGCCCTCGCGGGGTGTCCGTTCCCGATCGACCGCGACGCGCTGTGCGACGCGCTGGACTTCGCGCGACCGAGCGAGAACAGCGTGGATGCGGTCTCCGATCGAGACTGGATCTGCGACCTGGCCTACGCGGGGGCTATGCTCGGCGTGCACCTGTCCCGGCTCGGGGAGGACCTCGTGCTCTTCTCCTCGACGGAGTTCGGCTTCCTCCGCCTCTCGGACGGCTTCAGCACGGGCTCCAGTCTGATGCCGCAGAAGCGGAATCCGGACGTTGCGGAACTCGCCCGCGGGAAGTGTGCGCGGCTGGTCGGGAACCTCACCACGTTGCTGACGCTGCTCAAGGGGCTTCCGACCGGTTACAACCGGGATCTCCAGGAGGACAAGGAAGCGCTCTTCGACACCGTGGACACACTGCTCCTCACCCTGCCGGCCGTGGCCGGTGCCGTTGAGGAAGCCTCGTTCCGTCCGGAGCGCATGAAGGCCGTCATGAGCACGGAACTCCTGGCCACCGACCTCGCTGACTTTCTGGTGCGTCGCGGCGTCCCGTTCCGGGAGAGCCACGAAGTCATCGGCCGGCTCGTACGCCGGGCGGAGGAGGCGGGGGTGCCTCTCTCCTCCCTGGAGGTACACACGTTCCAGGAGGAACACCCCGCCTTCGAAGCGGACGTCCTCGAGGTTTTCGATTGGACCCGCTCCGTGGACAGCCGGGACTCCGCCGGCGGAACCTCCCGCCGTTCCGTGGTCGAGCAGATCGAAGCGGCACGCGCGCACATCGGCGGCGGGGCTTGAGCCACCCTTCAAGCCCCCACGGCCGCACCCGCAGGAGCCGACGTTCGCCCGACCGCCTCCACGAAGGGACGCACGTTCCGCATCAGCGCGTCGAACTCCGCGAACGTGAGCGACTGATCCCCGTCCGAGGTCGCCCTTTCGGGGTCGGGATGCACCTCGATGATGAGGCCGTCCGCGCCCGCCGCGATCGCCGCGAATGACAGCGGTTCGACGAGGTGTCGTAGGCCTCCTGCGTGGGATGGGTCCGCGATCACGGGCAAGTGTGTTTCCCGTTTGAGCACGGGAATGGCCGCGACGTCGAACGTGTTCCGGGTCGCGGTCTCGAAGGTGCGGATCCCGCGCTCGCACAGGATGACGTTCATGTTGCCCTGGCTCATCACGTATTCCGCGGCCAACAGCAGATCCTTGATCGTCGCCGACATGCCCCGCTTGAGGAGGACGGGCCGGCGCAGGCGCCCGACCTCCGTGAGCAGCGGGAAGTTCTGCATGTTGCGCGCGCCGATCTGGAGCACGTCCGCGTAGGAGGCGACCAGTTCGACCTGTCGGGTATCCATGACCTCGGTGACGACCGGAAGCCCGGTCTCGGCCCGCACCTTGGCAAGGAGTTCGAGGCCTTCCTCGCCCAGGCCGCGGAACGCGTAGGGAGAGGTCCGTGGTTTGAACGCGCCACCCCGGAGTGCGCGCGCTCCGGCGGCGGCGACGTGTTTCGCCGTGTCCCGTAGCATCTCCAGACCCTCCACGGAGCAGGGACCCGCGATGACCACCATTTCGGAGCCGCCCACCTCCGTCTGCCCGAGGGGCACGCGCGTCGGTTCCACCACGAACTCCCGCGAGGCCATCTTGTACGGCTTCAGCACGGGGTGGACGGCCTCGACGCCGGGCAGACTGAGGAGGGGCACGTTCGAGAGCAGTTCCTCGTCCCCGATACATCCGACGATGGTGCGGTGCTCACCGCGCGATACGTGCGTGCGGAGCCCCTCGGCCTCGATCCGTTCACGGATGTGGTCGAGCTCTTCCTCGGTGACACCGCTGCGGGTGACGATGATCATCGGTCGTTGCTCCTGGTTTGCGGCGCCCGGGGCGGCCACGCCCACAAAAAAAGGCCCCCGATCGTGTCGGGAGCCTCGGGCGGCCGCTGATGGACGCGTCCTCTACAGTTCAGGCGCGCACGGGCCCCGGGCTCCCGAAGGAGTAAACCACGTATACCGATACCAGCGGGCTGCGTGCGTATGCATGGCCGAAGATTCCCACGAGCTGGCTCCACTGTCAACCCGAGCCCTGGAAAGGTCCGGTTCCAACGTGATACCTTTCCCCTCCGTCCCGGGCCACCACGAGGAGGTCCCCGGCCCGATCCGGTACCCTACGCCGCCTCCTGGAGGCCAAGCCCAATGAGCCCGAAGCCGAAGACCCCCAACGTCCAGCGACCGAACCTCGACGACATGGGCCTCTCGCTGGGCAAGAAGGTGCGCTTGCACCGGATGCTGTACGAGCACGGCCTGAAGAACGGAACGCTGCTCATCCTGCCGATCGACCAGGGTCTCGAGCACGGTCCGATCGACTTCTTCCCGAACCCCGATTCGGCCGATCCCGACTTCCAGTGGCGCCTCGCGGTGGAAGGCAACTACAACGCTATTGCCCTCCACTACGGCCTTGCCCGGAAGTACATGCACAAGTGGGCGGGGAAGGTGCCGCTTGTGTTGAAGCTCAACGGAAAGACCACGATCCCCGCGGACGACGATGCCCTCTCCACGATGACGGGTAGCGTCGAGGACGCGGTGTCGATGGGCGCGGACGCCGTCGGTTATACCCTGTACGTCGGCTCGCCGCGACAGGACGAGGACTTCCTGCAGTTCCAATCGATCCGCGAGGACTGTGACCGCTGGGGCATGCCGCTGATCATCTGGGCGTATCCGCGAGGGGCGGCTATCGAGACCAAGGGCGGGCGCGACTCGCTGTACGCCGTGGACTACGCGGCGCGCGTCGCGCTGGAGCTCGGCGCCGACATCGTCAAGCTCAACCTTCCCAAGCACTCCGCGAAGGATTCCGAGCAGCCCAAGAAGTACGCGGCCATCGACTTCGACGACGCGGAAGCGGCGCGCCGGGTCGTCGCGTCGGCCGGTCGGTGCCTGGTGCTCTTCAGCGGCGGAAGCAAACTCGGCGACGACGACGTCGTAAACAAAGCCCGGGTGGCCATGGAAGCCGGCGCAACCGGGCTCATCTTCGGACGCAACATGTGGGAGCGGCCCTGGAAGAAGGCCATGGCGATGACGCAGCGCATGAAGGACGAGGTCCTGAGCAACTTCCCGGGGTGAGCGTGTCGATCGATCGGGATGCACTGAAGCGAGCGGCTGCTGCCCGGGCCGTCGACCAGGTCCGGAGTGGTATGGTGCTGGGCCTGGGCACCGGCAGCACGGTCGCCCATTTCCTGGAGCTGCTCGGCGCGAAGCTCCAGCAGCGTGCGCTCACCGACGTCGTCGGGGTGCCGTCGTCCATCCGTACCGGACGGGAGGCGCGGACAGCCGGCATCCCACTGACGAGCCTGGCGGAGTACCCCCGGCTCGACCTCACAGTGGACGGCACCGACGAGGTCACCCCCTCCCTCGACCTCGTCAAGGGAATGGGTGGCGCGCTCGTGCGGGAGAAAATGGTCGCTCAGGCGTCGGACCGGTTCGTCATCATCGCCGACGCCGGGAAAGCCGTCGACCGTCTCGGTACCGTGTCGCCGCTTCCCATCGAAGTCATCGATTGGGGCTGGAACGGTCACATCCTTTTCCTGGAAGGGCTTGGGGCGGAGGTCTCGGCGCGCACCTTCGACGACGGCCTCCTGTTCAAGAGTGACAACGGCAACCTCATCCTGGATTGCAGATTTCCGGACGGGATCGAGGATCCCGAGACACTGCACGAGGCGCTGAAGGCACGTGCCGGGGTCGTGGAGACCGGGCTCTTCCTGGGAATGGCCGAGGAAGCGATCCTGGCCGGGGTCGACGGGATCCGGGTGCTGAGGAGGGCGCGGTGAACATCGCCGCTTCGATCCTCTCCTCCGACTTCGGACGTCTCGCCGAGGAGATCGGGGCAGCGGAAGACGGCGGAGCCGACTGGATCCACGTGGACGTCATGGACGGGCACTTCGTGCCGAACATCACCCTCGGGCCCCTCGTCACGGAGGCGGCGCGCCGGGCGACCGACCTGCCTCTGGACGTCCACCTGATGATCGAGGCTCCGGACCGGTACCTGGAAGCGTTCGCGGATGCCGGTGCGTCGGTCCTGACGGTTCACCAGGAGGCGTGCCCCCACCTGCACCGGACCGTGCAGCGCATCCGGGAACTGGGCGTAAAGGCCGGCGTGGCCCTGAACCCCGCAACGTCGCTGGAGGCGATCACCGAGGTGATCCCGTACATCGACCTGCTGCTCGTGATGTCGGTCAATCCGGGCTTCGGCGGCCAGACCTTCATCCGGACGAGTACGGACAAGCTGCGTCGTGCCCGTGCGCTCCTGGACGCGCACGCCTCGCCCGCCGACCTCGAGGTGGATGGCGGCGTCGATGCAGGCAACGCGGGCACGCTGGTCGGGGCCGGAGCGACGGTGCTCGTGGCGGGTTCGGCGGTGTACCACCATCCGGAGGGAGCGGCCGCAGGGGTCCGCGCCATCCGCGACGCGACGCGCGGCTGAGCTTGATCCGGTGGCCGGCAGAACCCTCCTCGCGGTCCTCGCACACCCCGACGATGAGCTGATGGCCGCGGGGACCCTGCTCGCGCAGCGGGCGCAGGGTGACCGCGTGGTCCTGCTCTATCTGACTCGGGGAGAAGCCACGGGCGCCTTCGGTCGTGTGGCGCCGGACGAGGTGTTGCGCAGGCGGAAGGAGCAGGCGGCGGGATCCGCTGAACTGCTCGGTGCCGAACATATCTTCTTGCGCATGCCGGACTGCGGTGTGATCGCCACACCCGGAGCGGGCAAGGCGGTGGCCCGCGTTCTCGCCGACGTACGCCCCGACGGGCTGATCACCTGGGGTGACGCATGGGTGAAAGGGTTCCGGCACCCGGACCACCTGGCCACCGGCAAGATCGCGCGGGACGCGGTTACCTACGCGCGCATCGCGCGTCTGGTCGAGCCTCGCGAGCCCCACCGGGCCTTCTGTCCGGTCTTCACGATCCGTGGCGTACACTCCACGCTTCCGCGGGTGACGGTCGACGTCGCACCCTGGGAGGACCAGATCTTCGAGTTGGCGGACTTCCACCGGAACATCCTCGGCTTCGGAGAACGGAGCTGGTTGACGTCTCGTCTGAGGCGCGCGGGGCAAGCCGGTGACGTGGACCTGGGGGAAGCGTTCGATGCGTGGGAAACGACCCCGGGTACGGTCGGAGCGCTGCTCCCGGCCGTGGAGGCGATCGACGCTGCCCACCCGACGCGAGGGGACCTCCCCGAGACCGATGGTTCTTGACCGGGGACGTGCGCGGACCGAGCGATTTCCCTTGCGCCATCGCGATTGCTCCGGGTGCGACCCGGAGCTACACTGACTACGTTGCTGTAGCCCTCCAATCCGCCAGCGGTGGCCGGGCTCGCTGCGCTCCATTGCATAGGGCTCCAATGACCGATTCCGAGATTCTCGACGCCAAGGCCTTGCACCGCCTCCGGGAGTGGGGCGGCGACAAGCTCACGGCCCAGATGATCCACTTGTTTCTGGAGAACGCACCGGCACGAATGGAACAGATCCGCACCGGCGCCACAGGTCCGGAACTCCGGGAAGCCGACCGCGGCGCGCACTCCCTCAAGTCCAGCGCCGCTAACATCGGTGCGGAGCGCGTTCGAAATCTGTGCGCCGACATCGAGCGGGCGGCTTCGGCGGGGGATGCCGCCACGGTATCGTCCCTCTTCCCGTCGCTCGAAGAAGCCTTCTCCCAGGCCATCGCGGCCCTCGAGTCGGTTCAAAGAGGATTGAGCAAATGAACGGCAAAATCGCGGTCATTGAGGACAACCCCGACAACCGCCTCCTCGTCAACGCGATTCTAGAGGACGAATACGACCTCTCCGAGTACGAATCGGGCGTGGACGCCGTCGCGGGCCTGCCCGGGGATCCGCCTGATCTCGTCCTGCTCGACATCTCACTGCCGGAGATGGACGGGACGGAAGTCCTCGCCTGGATCCGGCAACAGCCCCAATTCAAGGAGCTTCCGGTCATCGCGCTCACCGCGCACGCCATGGCGGGTGATCGGGAGAAGTACCTCGCAGCCGGCTTCAATGACTACGTGACGAAGCCGATCCTCGACGAGGACGTCCTCCTGGAGGCCATTCGGCGTTGGATCGGCCCGACATCCTGACGACCGACCTCCCCGAGGTTGGACAGATCGCGGAGGAGTCGTCCCCGTCCGGGCCGACCACCCTCGCGGCCGAACAGGAGTTTTCGGGCCCCGACCGGTCCCGCGAGCGCGCCATCGTATTCTGGGTCATCCTCCTGTTGCTGCTGGGAGGGTCGCTCTTGCTGCGCAACACGCCGTGGCGCAGCGGGCCGTCGATGCACACCCTCATGGAATCCGTGGCGACCGTCATGGCGTTCATGATCGGTGCCCTCGCGCTCGTGCGCTTCTACAGCCGCAAGCAAGCAACCTTCCTGTTCATCGGCACCGGTTTCCTGGGCGCGGGGCTCCTGGATCTCAACCACGCGCTCCTGACCAGCGAGCATTTCCTGGTCAGGGAAGGTGTCCAGGCCGAGGACCTGTTCGCGTGGAGTTGGACGGCCGAGCGGGTATTTTTGTCCCTTTTTCTGTTCGTCTCGCTCCTGGCGTGGCGTCAGGAAGTCAAGGAGGGCGAAGGCGAAGCCGTCCACGAGGGATCGGTCTATGCGACAGCGCTCCTTCTCACGCTCGTCAACCTCTTCTTCTTCGAATGGGTGCCTCTCACCCGCACCGCCCACGTGCCCGGTCTGGCACTGGACCGGCCGGGGGAATTCCTGCCCGGGATCTTCTTCCTGTTGGCCTTCTTCGGGTACCTGGCCAAGGGAGGGTGGCGACGGGACGCGTTCGAGTACTGGCTGCTGATCTCGCTACTCATCTCCACGATGGTGCACGTCGGGTACATGTCCATGTCGCACGTACGTTTCGACGGCATGTTCGACGCTGCGCATCTGCTCAAGATCACGAGCTATATCGCCATTCTGATTGGTCTGCTCTTCAGTGTGTACGAGACGTTTCGACGAGAAGGGCAGGTGCTGGGAGCGCTCACCGGCGCCAATCAGGCCCTGGCGCGCGAGGTGGCCGTGCGGACACGGACGGAAGAGGCGGTCAACGAGGGACGTGCACGCCTCCAGGACTTTCTGGACAACGCCAACGACCTGGTCCAGAGCGTCGCGCGCGACGGCAAGATCCTGTACGTCAACAGCACATGGAAGCAGGTCCTCGGGTACTCGGATGAACAACTCGAACACCTCAACCTGATGGACATCGTCCATCCGGCCCACCGTGAACGGCTGCGTGAAGAGTTCGACCGCGTCGTGAACGGCGAGCCGGCTCGCCGCTTCAACGTGGAGTTACTGGCGACCGACGGCCGCATCGTGATCCTCTCGGGCAGCACCGCCGCGCAACGCTCGCACGGCCGCGTCGCGGCGACCCAGGGCATCTTCCGCGACGTGACCGAGCAGCGCCTGGCCGAGCGCCAGTTGGCGGACTCCAAGGCCAATCTCACCGCCCTCGTGGAGAATACCGGTGACTCCATCTGGTCGGTGGACCCTGACCACCGACTGATCACGTTCAACTCCGCCTTCTCGCTGGCCATGGAAGCGCGCTCGGGACGGGAGCCCCAGGTCGGTGACCTCCCCGTCGACATTTTTTCCCCGGCGGACGCGGACTGGTACACCGATGTGTACGCGCGCGCACTTCGGGGCGACCGGAACGTGGCCCTGCGCACCGACGAAGTGGAAAGCCAGTTCCGTTACTTCGAGCTGTACGCGAACCCGATTCAGGGCGACGAGGGCATCAACGGCGCGGTCCTGTTCGGGAAGGACGTGACGCCGCGGGTGCGGGCCGAGGAAGCGCTGCGCGTGGCCAAGGAGGAGGCCGAGGCGGCCAACAGGGCCAAGAGTGACTTCCTCGCCAACATGAGCCATGAACTCCGTACCCCGCTCAACTCCGTGATCGGCTTCACGAACATCCTGCTCAAGAACAAGGACGGGCACCTCAACACCAAGGACGTGGGCTTTCTTGAGCGGGTGCTCGTCAACGGAAAGCACCTCCTGGAACTGATCAACGAGGTGCTGGACCTGGCCAAGGTCGAAGCCGGGCGCATGGAGCTGATCATCGAGCCGGTCGACCTGGGAAAGCTGGCGGTCGAGACCGTCCAGCAGCTCGAAGGGCAGGCCAAGGTCAAGGAAGGCAACGTCGCACTCGTGGCCGCGGTTCCCTCCGAGGTCGAGCCCGTGGACACGGACTCGGCCAAGCTCAAGCAGGTCATCATCAATCTGGTCGGGAACGCGCTCAAGTTCACGGAGGAGGGTTCGGTGACCGTGCGGGTGGACGTGGGGCCGGACGGCCGTACGCCGGTCGCGATCGCCGTGCACGACACCGGAATCGGCATCCCGCCCGACCGGCTGGAGGCCATCTTCGAGGCTTTCCAGCAGGCCGAGGCCGGCACGGCGCGCAAGTACGGGGGGACGGGGCTGGGGCTCGCGATCTCTCGCTCGATCTGCCTTCTCATGGGCTACGACTTGATCGTGGAGTCCGAGGTCGGGAAGGGTTCGACCTTCACCATCGTCATGGGCGCGCGGGCCAGGAAGCCGGTGCGCGCCCTCGACGACGAGGTGAGCGAGCGGGCAGGAGACGCCGAGCCGACGGCCACCGGGCCCGACCAAGCGGTCACGTTGGGCGAGGACGCTTCCTCACCCCCACGACTGCGTGATTTCAAGGTGTTGGTGATCGATGACGAGAAGGACTCCCGGGTCCTGATGGCCCACTACCTGGAAGAGTTCGGCTGCCGGGTGCTCACGGCCACGAACGGCGAGGACGGCATCGCCACCGCACGAGAGACCCGGCCCGACCTGATCACGCTGGACCTCATGATGACCGGCATGACGGGTTGGGAGGTCTTGAAACGCCTCAAGGCGGATCGCGACCTGCGCCAGATCCCCGTCGTGGTCGTCAGCATCGTGGCCGCGGAAGGGCGGGGGCGTCTGCTCGGCGCGGTCGACCTCGTCACCAAACCGTTCGAGCGCGAAGACCTGCTCCGGGTGCTCTGGCGCAATCTGGTCCGCAAGCGCGGCGGGCGCATCCTCGTGGTGGACGACGAAGCGTCGATGCGTACGCTGCTCACCGAATACCTGCAGCAGATCGGCCTCGAGGTCGTTACAGCCACCGATGGGCAGGGGGCGCTCGAGACCATCCGCATGGAGGCCCCGGACGCCGTGCTCCTCGACCTCGTCATGCCGGGCATGGACGGGATGACGTTTCTCGAGAAGCTCCGTGAGAACCCGCTGCACACCGGCCTCCCGGTGCTCGTGCTGACCGCCAAGGAGTTGTCACGCAAGGAGATGGACGAGCTGGGCGACCTGGCCTCCGGCGTGATCCTGAAGGACGACGACATGCCGGACCAGTTGCGTGAAGCGCTCGGGTCCATGTTCACCCTGACTCCTGTCGAGAGAAACGGAGAGTGAGTGGGGCGGTGGCGCTCCTCGCGGTGTCACTCGGTGGCGTCGCGTTGGCTGGAATGGCTTGGAGCGCCGCGACGCTGCGGCGGCGGGGCATGCGCGTCGCCTATACCCGCAAGATCTTCCACTTCGGGATCTTCACCGGTGCGGCTTTGGTGCACGCGACTCTCGGGTTGCCGGGCACCAACGTGTACGGCGCCATCGTCGCCGCCGGCGTGCTCTGGGCCGTATGGCGAGGCGATGGCAACCCGCTGTTCGAGGCGCTGGGGCGCGACACGGACCGGCCCCGGAGGGCGCTCTTCATCGTGGTGCCGCTCGTGACGACCGCGATCGGCGGACTCCTCGCCGCGCTGATCGCCGGGCCCTTCGCCTCGGTCGGGTACCTCGTGGCGGGTTGGGGAGACGCCATCGGCGAGCCGGTCGGTGCCCGCTGGGGGCGCCATCCCTACCGCGTGCCCTCCCTCGGAGGAGTGCCCGCCCGGCGCACCGTCGAGGGGTCGGCGGCGGTACTTGTGGTGGGTATCCTCGCGGCCTCTCTGGCACTCCTGGGGCTCGGAGCCGCCCCATCCGCGGCGTTGGCCGTAGGTGCGGTGGTCGGCGTAGCCTGCGCGGCCGTGGAGGCGGTGAGCCATCACGGCACGGACAACCTCACCGTTCAACTTTCGGCGTCCCTCGT
>JBBSOM010000034.1:0-11263 GCA_038259715.1 Longimicrobiales bacterium | reverse complement strand
GTCGAAGTGCGCGAAGCCGAAGCGGCGCCTTGCCTCGAAGCCGCCGCTGGGCTCGGCGCCGAGCATGCTCCAGTAGTCCCAGTCTCCAGCCAACACGCCGGCAGGAGCGTCACCACCACAGGCGGGGAGGGCGAGAAGCAACGAGGTGACGGCGGGCAGCAAGCGGGTTCGTGACATGAGGCTCATGGGTGGCACGCCGTCAGGGACGTTCCAGGGCGCGGCACGCGTCCTTCAGGGCTCGGGAGTATACGTCGCCGCGCACATAGTGCGCATGGCGGAGCGACTTCAGGTAGGGACGGCCTCCGTGGAGGTCGGGGTGGGCAGACCGACGCCGCTCGTCGAAGGACGCCAGTCGGGGTGAGGGGTGAGGCTGCGCGCGCGCTTCCAGGTAGGCCGCGACGGCCTCCGCCTGGAGCCCGAGGAGTTCGTACGCCGCGCCGTCGGTCTCGAAGATGCCCATGAAGAAGAGGTCGGGCCGCCGGCGGTGGAACAACTCGAGGTAGAGGTCGAGTTTCCCGTCGCCGGCATGCGGGCCGAGAAACGGAAAGCGCCGCTCGTAGCCCGTGGCCCAGACGATGAGATCCACCTCCTCCTCGCGGCCGTCCACGAAGACGACCCGGCGGCCCCGTAGCTCTGCCACGTCGGGCCGGTATTCCAGGTCCCCGTGCCCCAGATGGTGAAGGATCTGGGTGTTCATGGTAGGGTGGGACCGAAGGATGGGGTGGTCGGGACGCGGCAGCCCGTAGCGCCTCAAATCACCCACGAGCACGTGGTCCAGGAGCCAACCGAAGACGATCTCCTCCACGCGCCACGGCAGGTGGGGCCCGCGGTGCGCGAATACGTCCGCGGGCCGGCCGAAGATGTATTTGGGGATGAAGTGGTAACCGCGGCGGAGGCTGATGAAGGCCCGCTCGGCGGTGCGCGCCGCCTCACAGGCGATGTCGGCCCCGGAGTTGCCGCCCCCCACCACCAACACACGTTTCCCGCGGAAGATCCCGGGGCTCCGGAAATTGAAGGCGTGGAGCTGATCTCCGTCGAAGGTCCCCTTCCTTTCCGGCATGTGCGGATACCACGTGGTGCCCGTGGCCACCACCAGCTTCGACCAGCGACGATCCCCACCTGAATCCAGGCGGACCTTCCATCCATCTTCGACGGGCTCCGCTTGTTCAACCCTCGTGCCGAGGCGGACCAGGGGTGTCAGGCCGTGGTGGTCGGCGTAGCTCCGGATGTACCGGAAGATCACGTCGTGGCGCGGATAGTCTGGGTAATCCCCGGGCATCGGGAAGCCCGGAAATCCCGATTCGGCCTTGGACGAGATGAAGTGGGCCGCTCCGTACATGGGTGTATCGGCACGGTCGATGTCCCAGATCCCCCCCACCTGGTCACCGGCGTCCACGATCTCGAAGGGAATCCCCCGCGCCTGCAACGCGACCGCCGCCGTAAGGCCCGCGGGGCCGGCCCCCACGATGCCCACCGGGTGGTCGTCGCTCACCGTTTGGCCTTCAGTCCCGGTCGTGATGGGCCGCGAGGGCCGCGGAATACAGATCGAGATACCGCTGTGCCGACCGTTCCCAGCCGAAGTCACGACCCATGGCCGCGCGCATACGACGTTCCCATTGGTCCCGCTTGGGGTAGAGCGCCAGCGCCCTGCGCAGCGCTACCTCAAGCGCCTCGGGCGTGTACTCGTCGAAGACGAAACCCGTCTCCTGGTCGTCCACGGTGTCGGAAAGACCCCCTACACGGCGAACGATGGGCAGAGCGCCGTAACGCTGCGCGCGCATCTGGGTCAGACCGCACGGCTCGTACTGCGAGGGCATGAGGAGGGCATCGGCGCCGAGGAGCAGGCGGTGCTCGCGCCGCTCCGTGAACTCGAAGAACGCGGCCACCCGCTCCGGGACCCGGTACGCCACTTCCTCGAGGAGGCCGCGGTAGTAGGGGTCGCCTTCGCCCAGGAAGATGAACTGGGCACCGTGTAGCCGGTACAGCACCCCGTCCCCGAAGATCAGGTCGAAGCCCTTCTGCTTGGCCAGCCGCGCCGTCATGGCTATGAGCGGCACGTCGGGATTCACGGGCAATTCGGCCAACTCCTGCAGCCAGGCCTTGCACGCCGGCTTACCGGACAGGTCCTCCCGCGAATACGGTCGAACCGCCTCCGGATCGGTTGCCGGATTCCAGAGGTCCTGATCGATGCCATTCAGGATCCCGATCATGCGGTCGCCCATGGCTATGAAGAAGTCGTGCAGTCCGAACCCGCCGGCGGGCGTGCGCAACTCGTGCGCATGCGTGGGGCTCACGGTGGTGATCCAGTCCGCATAGGCGAGGCCCCCTTTCAGCCAGCTGATCCGGCCGTAGTACTCCAATGCACCCCAGTGATTGACCTCGGGTGGGAGCCCACAGGGAGCCAGCGTCTCCGGGCGGTACAGACCCTGATAGCCGGCGTTGTGAACCGAAAGTACGCATGCCACCGCGTCGTAGAATGGTTGCCCGGCGTATACGGTGCGCAGAAACACAGGGGCCAGAGACGCGTGCCAGTCGTGGGGGTGAAGCACGATGTCGCCGTCGGGCACGATCTTCGGAAGCGCCTCGAGTACGGCTCGTGAAAAGAGCGCGAAACGCAGATGGTTGTCGCCGTAGTCGCGGCCATCTTCCCCGTAGATGCCCGCCCGCTCGAACGCCCCGGCGTGCTCCACGAAATAGACGTGCGCCGCTTCGTTCGAGTCCGGCGCGTGCAGGATGCGGCAGCGCTGATCCCCGATGCCCAAGGGCACGACAACCTCGCACGCGGGCTCCAGTGGGCCGGCTCTCTCCCTCGCGATGTCGTAGAGCGGCATGAATACGCACGTCGGCGTCCCGACTTTCGCCTGGTGCGTCGCGATCCCCCGCACGGCCTCTGCAAGGCCCCCGGTTCGGGCGTACGGGAAGTATTCGGCGACCATGTGGACGATGTTCATTCGGCCACCACGTGCAAATGAGCGGCTACGCGCTCGGCCATCCGGCGGGTCGTCTCGAGGTCCGGATGGCGGACCACCACCATGCCGTCGCCCACCAGTTGCTTCCGCCAGTCGCGCCGCGGTGCACCGATGGGGTTGAGGTCGAGGTTGACGATGTGCGGTCCCATCTCCGCGAGGATCGTATCGAGCCCCTCATACCGGGTGATGCGCCCATGGCCGCGCGCGCGTTTGTAGATCCAGGCCGCCGCGTACTTACGTTCCACCTTCTGGGTAAAGCGCCCGTGGATCACGCATTCGGCCCAACCCGTGTAGGTATCGATATCCGCCGCATAGTTCATGAGGTCGACGAGGCCCGCGCCAGGCGAACGCGCGCCGATCTCTCCGAACACGGCTTCGCCCGACGGCGTGCGATACCACTCCATGTGCGTGAAGCCGGTCTGGAAGCCCAACGCGCGAATGACATCGTACCCCATCGTGCGGCCCGCTTCGAGGTCGGGCGCATCCGGATCACGCAACACGAGCGTGATCGGACTCACCCACTCGCTCGCCTTCATGTCCAGAGCGCGAGGGATGTACGTGGACATGCTGTAGTGCATGATCTCGCCGTTCACGCACAGGGTGTCGAACGTGAAGTCTTCGCCCTCGACGAACTCCTCGACGCTGACCTCGGTCACGTGAAGGAGCGCCGGCAGGATGCCGTCCAGTTCGGCGCGGGAGCGCACCTTGTACGTGCTCTCCGAGCCCGCCCCCGCGATCGGCTTCACGATGACGGGGTACCCGATGGTCTCCGCGGCCTCGACGACCCCCGCGGCGGTGGTCGTGCTGTAGTGGTGGGGCGTTCGGATACCCGCCGCGTCCAGGACGCGCTTCATGACCTCCTTGTCCCGGAACGGGATCGTCTGCTGCACGGTCAACCCGGGCAGCTTCAGCCGCTCCCGGATGCGCGCGGCCAGAAGCACGTACGGTTCCCACAGGCATTCGACCCGGTGGATCGCGACGCGTTCGGCAAAGCGGGCCACCTGATCCACGATCGCGGGCTCGTCCTGAAAGCTGCGCACATGCAGGTACGCCGTGAGGGCTTCGCGGGCCACGCCGGACAATTGGTCCTCCGGCTGGTCTCCCAGGCCGACCACCCGGGCACCGACCGCGGCCAGACCGCGGGTGAAGTACTGCATCTCCGGAGGAAAACCGGGCGAGATCATGAGGACGTTCATTGGGAATGCTCCCCCCGCGTCATGGTGTGAGTTCGACACGAACCCGGGTGATGATCTTCCAGAGGGCGTCCTTCACCACCGCCGTGTCGGGGTGTCGGACGATGATGAACCCTTCGCCTTCGTAGCTCCCCGACGGCGACTGGCCCGCTCCGGGTATCTGGGCTTCGACAACCAGCGGGTCCAATTCGGCAGCGACCTCCGCGAGTCCACGGATCGCGGCGACCCGACCCTCCCCCTGCCCTCGCAAGTAAGCGGCACCCGCGGCGTAGGGGCGCGCGCGCGGCTCGAAGCGACCGAAGACCATCGTCTCGGCCCACGCCTTGAACGCGTCGAAGTCGTGCGCCCAGGAGATCAGGTTCATGAAGCGCGCCCCGGGGGGGCGGGCGCCGACCTCGGAGATCGCCACGCTTCCGTCCGGACGTCGGAACCACTCCATGTGGCTCATACCGGTGCGCATTCCGAGCGCACGCAACGCCGGGCCCGCGACCCCCCGGATCGGAGCGTAGCGCGGATCGTCGCCCTCGCGCGGCAACAATACGCACCACTGGATCCACGGAGAGCGCACCACCTCCAGCGGTGAGGGGAAGTAGTGATTGATCGAGTGCCAGACCACTTCTCCGTCGATAGCGATCGAGTCGAATGAATGCTCGGATCCGACCACGAATTCCTCGATCAGTGTCGGCTGCTCCGGGGAGGGCGACATCTGGGTGAGGCACCGCTCCAGTTCCCCGGCGTCCGCGATGCGGAATGTGCCGCGCGCCCCCGAGCCCGCGGGGGGCTTCGCGATGAGGGGAAAGCCGATTTCCTCCACGAACGCACGCGCCTCGTCCACGGAGTGGGCCAGGCCATGACGGGCGCAGGGCAGCCCATGCGCACGCAGCACGTCCTTCATGCGAGCCTTGTCTCGGAAGTTCTCCGAGGCCTGGGGCGTCATGCCCGGCAGACCGAGGCGCTCACGCACCACGGCCAGAGGCACCTGGAGTTCCTCGAAGGTCCCGAGCAGGAGATCGACCCGCTGCCCGCGGCCGCGCAGCTCCTCGACCCCCGCCGACAAGGCACCCACGTCCAGCGCGTCCGGCACCCGGACGAAGTCCGCCAGGGTATGCCGGAGTTCCGCGGGCATCCGCTCGACCGGATCCTGGCTGATGACCGACGCGCGCACGCCGTCCAATCCGGCGATGGCCGCGATGAAGCGCAGCGTCGTCTCGGCAAAAAACGGTGCGACGAACGTGACGTCGGGCATGATTCTCTCGCGCTGGGTGCCAGGACGACCGAACCCCAGCCAGGAAGGTACCGGGAGGCACGGCTCCGATGCGAGTTGCGCCCGCTCGTGCACCGGGCCCGCCCTGCATACATTGAAGCCATGCACATTGTCTTTGTCGAGCCGGCCTTTCCGGCAAATCAGAAGGAATTCGTCCGTGCCCTCGTGCAGACGGGCGCGACGGTTTCCGCGGTGGGAGAGCGCCCCAAGGAGTCGCTGGACGACGACCTGCGCGGCTGGCTCCACCACTACGAGCAGGTACCTACCGTCGTGGATGTGGACACCCTGGTAGCCCGGGTCGGCTGGATGAACGGGCGGCTCCGCGTCGACCGCCTCGAGGCGACGGTGGAGGCGCACGTTCTCGCCGCCGCCCAGGCCCGCGAAAAGCTCGGCATTCCCGGCACGTCGGTGCGCACCGCCTTCCTGTGCCGGGACAAGCCCGCCATGAAGGATGTCCTGCGCGAGGGGGGCGTCCCGACCGCGGCGTCGATCGGGAGCGGCTCGGTCGAGGAGATCGTGGCCTTCGCCGAACGGACAGGCTTCCCGCTCGTGGTGAAGCCGCGCTCGGCCGCGGGAGCGTCGGGAACCGAGCGCGTGAACGACATGGAGGAGCTGCGCGAAGCGCTCCACCGAGGAGGCGTGGGAAGCGGCGCCCAGGTCGCGGTCGAGGAGTTCGTCGAGGGACATGAGGGGTTCTACGACACGATCACGATCGGGGGGCGCGTCGCCCACGAGTTCATCACGCACTACTACCCGAACGTGCTCGAGGCCATGCGCAACCGCTGGATCTCGCCGCAGTTCGTGACCACCAACCGGATCGAGTCGGCCGGGTCGTACCAGCCGGTTCTGGAACTCGGCCGTCGCGCCAACGGACTCCTCGGCATCGAGACGTCCGCGACGCATATGGAGTGGTTCTTCGGTCCGAAGGGCTTGCGTTTCAGCGAGATCGGGTGCCGCCCCCCCGGCGTGCGTGCGTGGGACCTCTATGCCGTTGCCAACGACATCGACATCTATCTGGAGTGGGCCACCGCCGTGATCTGGGGCCGTACCGTGAAGAAGGCGTCCCGACGCCTGTCCGCGGGCATCATCGCACTCCGGCCCGACCACGACGGCGTGATCGATCGGTACGAAGGGCTCGAAGAGATGCAGCGGCGTTACGGGAAGTGGATCATCGATGCGCACCTGCCCCCATCCGGCACTCCGACGCAAGGGGTCGAGGCCGGGTACATGGCCAACGCGTGGGTCCGCATGAAGCACCCGGATTATGAAGAGCTGCGCACCATGCTCGACGCCGTCGGGGAGACCGTCCACGTGAGGGCGCGTTGAGCGGCAACGCGAGTCGTCTGATCCTTCTCGGTTCCCGCCATGAAGGGCCCGAACTCTCCGACGTCCTGCGCGATCTCGGCGTGGACGGACGCGTCGCGCTCATCAGCGCCGGCTGGCAGGAATGGGAGCAGGACGACGAAGACGCACGGGACCGGCTCGGCGCCATGGTGAACCTCGACCTGTACGGTCGTGCTGAACGGGTGTGGCACGACGACCCGGATCTGGCCGGGGCCCACCGCGCGCTCGGAGAGCGGATCCGGGGCCTCCGGCGGGCCTACAACGTGCGGTTGGCGCCGACCATGGACGCATGGCTGAGTCTCGAAGCCATGCACGGCGACGATGCGGTCCTCGGCCCGGAGCGGGAGGACGCTCTCGAAGCCGTACGCAGCCTCGACCGCCACCACCTCGCGCGCATGACCGAGGTGAGAGCCGACTTCAACGACCGCTGGCGCCCGCAGGATCGAGCCGCGGTGCGCAGTGAACGCCAGGAGGTCGAGCGGATCCTCGCGGACTCGGCCGCCGTGGTCGTCGAAGGCGGACACGTACCCGTGCTCCTCAACCGACTCCGGTTGTTCGGCATCACCGACCTGCTCGACCGAAAGACCGTGGTGGCTCGCTCGGGCGGTGCGATGGTGCTCGGCACGCGTGTCGTGTTCTTCCACGACTCGCCACCGTGGGGGCCGGGCCACTCCGAGATCGGCGAAGTCGGCCTCGGGCTTTACGACGGGGTGGTTTCGCTCCCGCTGGCCGCGCGCCGCCTCCGCCTCGACGATCCGGGAAGGGTCTCCCGCCTGGCCCGACGCTTCGCGCCCGACACATGCCTTCTGCTCGAAGCCGGCACCCGGGCCGTCCTCAAGGGCGGACACTGGACGATGGAGCACGCACGCCGTCTGTCGGCGTCCGGGGCCCCGGAGGGGTGGAGGGGCGCCGCGTGAGGTGGGTCCCCGAGGAGGTCGTGGACGAAGGGTCCCACGCCGCACCGGCCGACGTCACAGGCCTCGCCATCGCCGCGCTCGTGGACGGCCTCACGCCGACCCCGGAGGAGATCCAGACGTTTCTCGACACCCACGACGTACCCCTCGCGGAGGGCCGGAAGGTCACCTTCCTCTTCCGCGGCGAGGCCGACGAGGTGCGCCTGCGGCACTGGGTCTATGGACTTCCGTCCTCGGAGTCCCTCCACCGCCTTCGCTGGACGGATCTCTGGTACCACGTCATGGAGATCCCCGAGGGGTCGCGGATCGAATACAAGCTGGAGGTCCAGCGGGGACGTGACGTTCAGTGGATCCAGGATCCGCTGAACCCGCACCTGGCATGGGACCCGTACGGCGCGAATTCCGTTTGTTTCGGCGCCGGCTACGAGGTACCGGATTGGACGCAGCCCGATCCGTCCGCGCCCGAGGGTACCCTGGAGGAGCGCGTCTTCCTGAGCAACGCCCTCGGCGGTTCGCGCCATATGACGTTGTACCGACCCGCGCGCTTCCGTCCTACGCGCCGCTACCCGCTTCTGCTCCTGCACGACGGTGGCGACTACCTGCACTTCGCCAGCATGAAGACCGTACTCGACAACCTGATCCACCGGCTGGAGATCCCCGGCCTGGTCGCGGTATTCCTGAACCCGCTCGACCGGATGGAACAGTACCGCGCCTCCGAAGCGCATGCGCACTTTCTTACCGAGGAACTGGTGCCGAAGCTCGAGGAGGAACTGCCCCTGATCGGAGCGCCCGAGGGTCGGTGTCTGATGGGCGCCAGCCTCGGCGCCGTGGCGTCGCTCGCGACGGCCGTGCGCTTTCCCGGCTTCTACGGGAGGCTCATGCTGCAATCGGGTTCGTTCGCGTTCTCGGACATCGGAGAACACGGACGGGGGCCGGCCTTCGACCCGATCGCCACGTTCGTGAACCAGTACCGAGCGGCGCCCACGCCCGTGGCGGAGAAGGTGTTCGTGAGCTGCGGGACCTATGAATCGCTCATCTACGAAAATCGTTCGCTGGTGCCTACCCTCCAGAGCACGGGCATGGACGTACGCTTCGTCGAGGCGCGCGACGGCCACAACTGGGAGAACTGGCGGGATCGCGCCCGAGAGGGTCTGTCCTGGCTGTTTCCGGGTCCGCTCTGGCTCGTCTATGACTGAGCCGATGCGTCGGTTCGTCCAATTCTGGAAGGAGAATTCATGGCAGACGTGACGCGGAAGATCGGCCTCTCGCTCGGCGCGGACATCTGCTGGCCGATCGCGTTCACCGAGATCCTGAAGCGACTGGATCCGACCGTCGCGTACGGCGGCGATTCGGTGCGCTTCGAGGTCGAGCGCATGACCATCGACCCCTTCGCGGTGCGTGAGCCCAAGCGCTACGACGTGGTGGTCGACCGGCTCACGCACTGGTACAACCCACGTCGCGAGTGGATCAAGAAGGCCGTGATCATGGACGACGTCTACGTCTTCAACAATCCGTGGTCGGTCCAGTCCATGGAGAAGTTGACGACGTACGCCGGCATGATCCGACTGGGCTTCCCGGTCCCCGAGACGTGGCTCGTGCCACCGCACTCCTACGAGCCCATCCAGGACCTCGATGTCACGCTCGAGCGCTACGCGCGACACTTCGATCTGGGTGCGATCGGTCGGAAGATCGGCTTCCCGCTCTTCATGAAGCCGTACGATGGCGGGGGTTGGCGCGCCGTAACCCGCATCGAGGACGAGGACGCCCTGCGCGAGGCCTACGACCAGAGCGGGAAACTGGTCATGAACCTGCAGGCGGCGGTACACCCGTTCGATCGCTTCGTACGCTGTATCGGTCTCGGCCCCCAGACGCACATCGTCCTGTACGATCCGTCGGCGGCGCTGCACGACCGGTACACGATCACGCACGACTTCGTCAACGAGGAGGAACGGTACCTCATCGAGGGCATGACGCTGGTCATCAACGCCTTCTTCGGATGGGACTTCAACTCCTGTGAGCTCCTCCACAAGGGTGAGGTCTGGTACCCGATCGACTTCGCGAACCCCTGCCCAGACTCCCAGGTAACCTCGCTGCACTACCACTTTCCGTGGCTGATCAAAGCGAATCTGCGCTGGGCATTGTTCGCGGCGACGACCCGCCGGAAGGTCAAGCAACTCGACTGGCAGACGTTCTTCGACGCCGTGGAGGAAGGCATGACGCTGAAGGAGCGCATCGACGCTCTCCTGCCGATCGTGCGAAAGCGCTTCGACGTCGACGCGTTCGGGGAGTTCTGCGACACCCACCTGTCCGATCTCGACGAGGTCACCCACGCCTGGTTCGGCACGGACGCCGCGCGCGACGCCGTACGCCGGAAAGTGACCGCGCTCTTCCCGAGCCACGAGATCGATCAATTCACCGACATTTTCTTCTCGCGGGTGCAACAATGGAGGGCGGACGAAGACGCCGCGGTCGCATCATGAAAGAGCGCGCCACGTGGTACTCCGAGCGCGTCCAGCAGGACGTAAACGTCGTCCGATGGGGACACATGGGCACGCCCATCCTGATCTTCCCGACCGCGGGCGGCGATGCCGAGGAGATCGAGCGCTTCCAGATGATCTCGGCACTGTCGGAGTATCTGGAGGACGGCCTCATCAAGATCTACTCGTGCGACAGCGTGGCCGGACGCGCCATGCTCGCGGAAGAGGGGTCGTCCGAGCACCGCATGTGGATCATGAACCAGTTCCAGGAGTTCGTGCGCCGGGAGTTCGTGCCCTGGATCCGGCTCGACTGCCGGACCGAGGATATCAGCCTACTCACGGCGGGAGCGTCCATCGGCGCCTTCCAGGCGCTCGCGGCGGTGTGCCGCTACCCGGATGTCTTCACCGCGGCGGTCTGCATGAGCGGCACTTACGACCTGCGGCGCTTCGTCAATGCACGCCCGAATCACGACTTCTTCCAGGCGTCTCCGATCCACTGGCTTCCCGAAGTAAACGATGAAGCCCACCTGGACGCACTGCGCCGGCGTTTCGTGCTGCTCGCCTCGGGAGAGGGTCGCGCCGAGAATATCGGAGAGTCGTGGAAAACCGCCGATGTACTCGGCTCGAAAGGCATCCCCAACCGCGTCGACTCGTGGGGGCCGGAATGGCCCCACGACTGGCCTACCTGGCGTAACATGCTGCACAAGTACGTGCCGGAGATGATCGAACGAGACGTTTGACGGAACTTTTCAAGTGATTGTTGTGTAGTTACTTACGACGCCGTGTTCTTCACCGGCTTCCGGCGGCGCGTCTTATGGAGTCGGTCGACCCCCACACAAGAGCGGAGGTTTGCTTTGGGCAATAGCCACCAGAAGACGACCCTGGACCGCGCCCGCGACGAAGTCATGAGTCACGTGGTGCGTTGCAACGTGCTGGACTCGCGGATGAGCGACCGGCACGAATGGTTGGATGAGACCCTCGACTACATGCGCGACCGCTATCCGATGCTGAGCGCGATGGAGTTCGCCAAGCTGGAGATGATCGGTCGACAGTTCATCGAGCCGGCGATCCCGCACGGGAAAGGCATGAGCGCGCGGAATCG
>JBBSOM010000033.1:0-11313 GCA_038259715.1 Longimicrobiales bacterium | reverse complement strand
TTCCGGTAGAGCTCCGTCGGCACTACGCTGTCTGCATGATGCGACCGGAGGAACGATACTGGGTGAAGGTGAGCCTCGTGATCGGATTCGTGGTGCTCGCGCTTCTCCTTCTCCTGATTTCCGGCATGGTCGGGAACATGGCACACATCGTCATCGACATCCTCAAGTCCGTGCAGTAGAGAGCTGGTGCACCCGCGTCTTCTGACGCCCCCGGGCCTCCGCCCACGCACCATGCCAATGCCGCGCAGCCTCCAGGGTCCCCGCCTACCGTCGACCTAACATCCCCGAAAGTTGTCCCATCCAGACATGGACAGCTTTTCAGGAGTCGGAGTCGGTGGAGTCCGGCATGCGGTGAGGAAAGCGCGTGTGTCGGCCGCGTTGGCCGTGTGGCGGCTCGTCGGGGCTTCGATCGGGTTCGGGAAGCCTCCGATGGCCCTTTCAGGGAGCGTTGCCCCCGTCAGAGAGGCGCCAAACCCGGCGCTATATTTCGGGGTGTCTTCGGTGTCCATCGAGAAGGAGGCCCCCCGTGTTTCGTGTTCCCGAATGGCGTTCCGTTCGGTCCGTGGGTTCCGCCGGTACCGCGCGTCCCGTTCGCCCCGCCAGTGTGCGCTATCCCTGCGTGCTGGACCGGGGCCGGCTCTCCGCGCGATGGGCCGTCGTACGAGAGGTCGCGCCGGTGGAGTACGGAGCCACCCCGAGCCCTGATGTTCCGGATGCCGCTCCCGCGCTCGATGAAGACGACGCCATCGAGGCGCTCGGTGATGAGATCGCAGTGTTGGCCGCGCACATTCACGCGGCCACGCACCAGCTGCTCGTGCTCATCGCCGATTTCGACGCGTGCCTGGGGTGGGAGCGTGACGGCCATCGGTCCTGCGCGCACTGGCTCGCGTTCCGGACGGGCTTCGACCTGGGGACGGCGCGAGAGAAGGTCCGAACGGCGCGTGCGCTCGTGGATCTGCCGGCTACCAGCGCGTGCATGGAGCGGGGCGAACTGTCGTTCTCGCAGGTCCGCGCACTGACCCGCATCGCGACGCCCGAGAACGAAGAGGACCTCCTGGAACTCGCGCGCGGCTGCACGACGGCACAGCTCGAGCGGATCGTGCGCGGTTGGAGGCCGGGCAGCCGGAAGGACGAGGCGACGCGCGAGCGCGAGCGTCACGAGACCCGGACCTTCTCGGTCTTTCCGGACGAGGACGGCATGTACCGCGTGAAGGGGAGGATCGAGCCCGAAGTGGCCGCCGTCCTGATGCGTGCGATCGAAGCCGCGAGCGATGCGCTGTATCGTCGGAACCGGGGAGGCGCGGCACAGGCCAGAGCCTGCGCGGCATTGTGCGGCGAAGAGGAGACCCGGAAGTCCGCGGCGCAGCGGAGGGCCGATGCCCTCGGGCTGCTCGCGGAGCGGGCGCTGGCGGCAGGTTTCGGCCGGGTGGAGGGCGCCATCGGTGTCGAGAGCGGCGCCGCCGGCGGAGAGGAGGGCGATGGCGCCGACACTGCCCCGATCTCCGGAACCCGAGCCGAGCGCTTCCAGGTCGTGCTGCATGTGGAGGAGGCGACGCTGGTGGAGGCGGCGACGCATGCTGAGGTGGCGACGCATGCGGAGGCGGCGGCGCGTGCGGAGAATGCGACCCCCATGGAGGAGGAGGCAACGCGCACCGGCCCGGGACCACGATCCCACCTCGACGACGGCACAAGGCTTTCACATGAAACGTCACGGCGGCTTTCGTGCGACGCTTCGCGGGTACAGGTCACGCACGCGCCGGACGGATCCGTGCTCGACGTCGGACGAAAGACACGCACAATTCCGCCCGCGCTCCGTCGTGCACTCGAGACTCGTGACCGCGGCTGTCGATTTCCAGGATGCGGACTCCGTTTCACTGACGCCCACCATGTGGAGCACTGGGCCGACGGCGGGGAGACCCGATTGGCGAATATGCTGCTTTTGTGCCGCCTTCATCACAGGCTTCTGCACGAGGGTGGATGGCGGGTGGTGTGGTGGGGAGCCGGCCGGGCGGTATTCGTGGATCCGCGCGGCGGCGAGCACTTCGACGGCGGGTGGACGCCGCCCGGTTCGGGCAACGCGGACGAACTCGTGGACGGGAATCGCCGTCGCGGTGTGGAGCCGGACTGGCGGACGGCGGGCGCCCGATGGAAGAGGATCGAGGACGTACCGGACGAGGTGTGGTTCAAAGCACTGGAGGCCGCGGGGTAGCTCATCTCCGCCAGCCTCCGTGCCAGGCCCCCCTGGCGATCTCGGTTTCCGGGCTCCGCTCCTTCAGATCCTGCAGAACGCGGGGGTCAGGCCGAACCCATAGGTCCGGCTGAACCCATAGGTCCGGCTGAACGCGACGGTCCGTGGCTTCATTGGCAAGCGACTGCCCCGGGGCTTGCAGATCCTCCCTGCAACGGAAGCGCGTTGTCGTCCGAACCCAGAGTTACCGTGCAGGAGAAGACATCCGTCCGGTTGTCGAGGCTACGGCCGTTGGTGAATGGCGCGACCACGACGAAGGACTGCCCTGCCCCTGCCAGACCCACGTACTCTCCGAGGAAGAAGCCGCTATTGAAGGGAGCCGTACGCATGTCGAAGGGTTGACGAGTCACCGGCTGCCTTGTCGTCCAGGTCTGGCCGCCGTCTTTCGACAGGGTGATCCAGTACTGGGTCATGAGTGCCCTTGAATCGGACTTGCCGGCGGAGAAGCCGTAGTAGGTGACCGCCACGTCCCCGCTGTCGTTGACGGCGACAGACGGAACAAACGCCTGTGCCCCCGGGTCCGTCGAAACCGCGATGGGATCGCTCCATGTGAGCCCGCCGTCGGTGGATTTGGCGAGCGCGATCTGCTGGGTTCGGCCCTGGGTGAATCGGGCATCTTCCCAGACCGCATAGATCGCCTGGGTGCCGGGCCTGGGATCGACGGCGATGTCCGTGAAGGAGGAGCCGGTGCGGATCCTGGCGCCTGTCCCCGGATCGTTCACGTCGACGACCTCGGAGCTCGCCACGGTCGTGGGCTCGGACCAGGTCAGTCCGCCGTCGCCGGAACGCATCGCAGCGCTGCGGTCACGACGTGGGTCGGGTCCGGTGCCCGGAGCCATCTCCTTGAACACATTGACGAGGTCGCCGTTGGGCATGACAACGATCTCGTTTCCGGAGTTGCCCATCCCGATCGGTGACTCATAGATCGCGCGCGCTTCGCTCCACGCCTTGCCCCCGTCGGTGGTGCGGCTGAAGAAGGCGGTACCGCCAGCCTGGTAGGTTGGAGCGCGGCGACTCCGGGTCCACACCAGATAGGCGGTACCTGGACGCTTCGGGTCGGCGGTTACCGCTGGGCGTAGGTTACGCTGGGCGGGGTCATTGCCCTGGATCACGACGATGGGGCGCTGCCACGTACGTCCGCCATCGGTCGACGTCGACACGAGTTCGGCGGTCGTTGCCTGGTCGAAAGCCGGCGCAGCGAAGTACGCGATACCGTCAGGTCCGAAGGCGACCCAGGGATCGCTCGCCTGTTCGAAGTCCCCTTCGGGTGCCTCGGACCCACTGGCGCACCGTGAGAATTGCGGCTGGTCCTTCAGCTCCGGTACTTGCCAGCTTCGTCCGGCGTCGAACGAAGCGGAGGCCAGGACTCCGTTGGCGCGGTCGTTGGGATAACGGTCCTGCTGGTAGACCGCGATCACGTTGCTCGGGTCGCGGGGGTTGATCGCGACATACGGTTCGACCTCGGCGTTGACGTACGCGGCCGTGATCGGAAAACCCGGGCCATTGCAGTCGGCAACGAACGGCGATGGACCGGACACCCGGGGAAGGCTTTGCTCGGCGTTCTGGGCAGGCACATCCGGACGGACGTCTTCTCCCGCACATGCCAGGCCGATCGTAGCGGCCGCACACACGATCAGCCGTAGCTGTGAAGTGCGGGCCAGGCCCAGAGAAGTCACGGACATATCAACGCCTCACGATGGGCTGAAAACCGTCCGCCCGTAGTTGGAGGCCTCCCGAGAGGGGAAACGAAAGTGCGTGGGCTCCGGGGTGCCCGCGCCGGCAGACTCGGGGAGATCAAGACCCCAACGGAGACCACCCCGATCCGAGGAGGGCAACCTATGAGGTAGCGAAGGCGACGAACAAGCGGGCGATCGAGGAGTTCCTGAAGCCACTCGCCAACCGCACGCCCACAACAGCACAAAGGCCCCACGACCAAAGAGGTCGCAGAGCCTGAGTGGTTCTTGCGAGTGGAGGCGGCGGGAGTCGACCCGAGCGGCCACCATGCCAGTGCCAACCCACCCAGTCTCCCCGCGAGGGGACCGAGGACGGCGCGGAAACGCGCCGCCGCAGGTCAACCCCGGACGCGCGGCGGGCGTAGCACGCCGCTGGCGGACGCGGGTGAGACTCCCGCCGATCGCCTTCACTCGCCAACCCGCACGCCCACAACAGCACAAAGGCCCCACGACCAAAGAAGGTCGCAGAGCCTTTGTGATTCTTGCGAGTGGAGGCGGCGGGAGTCGAACCCGCGTCCGCACTTGGGTCCAGTAGAGGCACTACGTGCGTAGATCCCTGATTTGTCTCGCTGCGGGCGGCCAGTGATCAACCAATCCCTCAGCCAGCCACCTTTGTTCTCGCCCCCGACCCGGCGGCACTGCCGGGGGACCAGCCCAGATTATCGACGTTTCAGCGGGCCGCCCTGGGCGGGCAATCCGTGAAACGGGCTACGTAAGAAGCTTACGCGGCCATCGCCATGTTAGTGTTGGCAATTGAAAGTTTCCCGAGGTTTTACGAGGTGTCGGGGCCTCGGCACGCTCCTCCACATTCACCAAACACGTCGAGACCGTGACGCCCCCGGTGATGGGGTGGAATCTGTCAAACATCCACTCATCCCCAAAGTACACCCGCGTTCCCGAGGTGGTCCATGCCGCGTGGGCGACTCATACCCCGTTGCCGGCTCATGCCGCCTTGGCCTCGCCCTGGCTACGCCGGCGCCAGGCTCCCCTGCTCCGCGAGGTATCCCTCGATCAGCGTTTCGACGTCCTGGAGGGTGGTGGACTGGAAGAGCTCCGTCCGTAGCCTGCGCCCGTCCGGCAGCCCCTTGGTGTACCATCCGAGGTGCTTGCGGAAGTCGATGATCGCGCGGTCGGGGTTCTGCTCGAACTCGATCGCGTTACGCGCGTGCTCGAGGCAGATCCGGAAGCGCTCCTCGACGCCGGGCTCGGGCGGAACGGGGGCTCCGTCCAGAGCGGCGCGCGCCTGCCGGAAGATCCAGGGGTCGCCGTGGGAGCCGCGCGCGATCATCACGCCGGCGCACCCGGTTTCGTCACGCATGCGGCGTGCGTCGTCGCCGGTACGGATGTCGCCGTTGCCCACAACCGGGATCTCCAGAGCCTCCACGACCATCCGGATCTCGCTCCAGCGAGCCTGGCCGGAGTACATGTCCGCCCGTGTGCGCGGGTGGAGGCAAAGCACCTTGGCCCCCGCGTCCTGACAGCGCAGCGCGATGGCGACCGGATCACGCGTCTTTTCATCGAAACCGCTGCGGATCTTGACGGTGGTCGGCACGTCGCTGGCGTCGTCGACCGCGCGGATGATCCGCTCCACGAGGTCCAGGTCCCTGAGGCACCCGGATCCCCCGTTGCGCTTCACCACCTTCTTGACCGGACACCCGAAGTTGATGTCGACGAAGTCGGGTGCGTGCAGATCAGCGACGAAGGCTGCGGCCTCCGCCATCTGCGCGGGATCGGAGCCGAAAATCTGGATGCCGATCGGTCGCTCGGCATCCTCGAAACGCAGGTACTCGCGTGAACGTCGCGAGCCCATGACGATTCCGGCCGCGCTCACGAACTCGCTCACGACGATGTCCGCACCGTAGCGTCGGCATAAGCGGCGGAACGGCGATTCGCTCACGCCGGCTTGCGGCGCGAGGTAGAGGGGCGTGGTCGGCCCCGCCAGAAGTTCGAAGAAGTCGGGCATGGCTATTGGGATACGGTCACGATGCATGTTAACATACAACGCTGTACACTGAAGATCACGGAACAATGCCTGTCCGGAGACTATATATGCGGCTACGGGACCTCTTCACGGTCGAGGTCGTGAAGCTCGACCTGGAGTCAGAGACCAAGGACGACCTGCTCAAGGAGTTGGTCGGTCTGCTCAATCTCGACGAGAAGTCCGAGGCGATTCTCTTCAAGACCCTGAAGCGCCGCGAGAACCTCGGTTCGACCGGAATCGGTCGGGGGATCGCGATTCCCCACTGCCGTTCCCTCGTCGTCAACCGATTGCGCCTGGCCTACGGGCGTAAGCCGTCCGGAACCGATTTCAACGCGATCGACGGCGCTCCCGTGAACCACTTCTTCCTGATCGTGGCGCCGCCCCTGGAAGTATCCAACCAGTACCTTCCGGTGCTTGGAAAGATTGCGCAGTTCGCCAAGGACTCCGAGGTGCCGGAACGGCTCCTCGACCTCGACAAGCCCGAGGAGTTCCTCGACCTCCTCGACCGAAAGGCCCCGTGACGGTCGCGTCGATCAACGCCCAACTCACGCTGTTGCTCGAGATCCAGGACCTGCGCGCGCAGGAGCGTGAGTTTCGCGGCGAGTCCGGTCTGCGCACCTTTGAAAAAGACCACTTCGGGATCGATCCGGAAGTTGCTTCGAAGGCGATCCATGAACGGATCGAGGAGCTGAAGGACAGGCTTTCCGAGCCCGTCCGGCGGCGTTTCGAGCGCGTCGCGGATCGGGTGGGCCGCGTCGTGGTCCCGGTGATCTCCGGAACGTGCTACGGCTGCTTCGTCTCGGTCGCGACCGCTACGGCGGGCGAAGCGGAGCCGAACGCGGAACTCCAGACGTGTGAGACCTGCGGTCGGTTCCTGTACTTCCTGTCCTGAGCGCGGACGCCCTACTTCAAGACGTACATCTTCCGCAATTGGCTCATGCCGTTCACGGTCAGTTGCATGAAGTAGATTCCCGAGGCCACCTGATGGCCCGAGAGATCCAGCCCGTCCCAGTATGCCTCGTAGCGACCGGGTTGCGTGTACTCGAGGTCGCGGACGGCCACGCCCTCACCCGCCGGATGGGCGAGCGCTACCGGCACCGCGACCATCTGCTGCAGCAAATTGAAGATGCGCAGCGACACCACGGCCGGCCGTCCATCCGCAAACAGATCCTCGGACAACACGAACGGGATCTTCGTTTCCGGATTGAATGGATTCGGATAGTTCTGTTCGAGCTGGAATCCGTTCCCCTGCCCGGCCGGGGCACGGCCCCGCTCCTGGCCGGAGAGGGTGGTCCATGCGCCGAACAAGAGGAGGAGGACGGACAAGACGCCCAGTCTGCGTCTCATCTGGACCTCCGCACAGTACGTTCTGTGCAGTAGCAAAGGGTCGATCGCGCTCCAGGTATGTTATATGGGGGGGGGTAGCGACTCTCGCTCACCTTCATTGTACGCACGAGTGCGAGCGGGGGTCAAGCGGCCTGTGCGGGAAGCCTAAGGCTTCAGGTCGCTCCCACCCGTATCATAGACGCCCCTGCTCACGACAGGGTTGCCCCGGGCGGGCACATCCCTCACCGGACCACGCCGGACCGTCACGCCTTCGCCGTCGAGCCAGGAGAGCAACGGCATGAGATGTCTCCGCGATACCGGGAGCACGTCGCGGAAGTCGGCGGGCCCCAGGTCGGTTCTGCCTTCGAGCGCGGCGAGGATCGACGCTTCGATCTCCCCGAGAGCATCCGCCGCATAGAACAGGCCAAGGTCGACGGTGCGCAGGATGCCGGCCGCTTCAAGGTACTGGAGCAGTTCACGCAAGTCGGGGCGTTCGCGGAGCCCTGTAGGCAGGTCGTCCAGGAATGGAGGGGCAGCGCCGCCATTCCGGTACACAGCCTCCAGCGCCTCGCACGCCGTGGCCTGAGCGGGCGTTGGCGCGGGCTCGAAGCCCGGCTCACGCGCGCCCCCCTCGTGCAGATCGAGGCGCCCGGACGCGCGCAGGCGTTCGAGCGTCGCATCGGCGAGGGCGGCAGGCGCCCACGGCGCGACGGCATTGCGCAGGCGCTCGAGCGACACCGCCCGGCGCAGCGGCTCCTCCGCATGCCCTTGGCGCAACGCCGCGAGGACGCGCCGCTCCGCCTGGACGACGATATCCCTGCCGAACGCCTGCCCGCGCGCCACCGCCCCGCCCTCGCCGGCCAAGCCCTCCAGGATGGCTGCGACGACACCGGGCGCGACGCCGGCCACGACGGGAAGGCGCGGCGTCGGCACGCCCTTCCACCCCGCCAGTGCCAAGGCGGCCCGAACCCTGGCTGCGGCGTCGCCCCGGGCGAGCGCGGCGAGCGCATCGGCGTCCCCCTCCCCCAGCCGCCTGCGTTTGGGTGCGTCGGACTCCGCGACCGTGCCACCCCCGAGCGTCGTCACCGGGGAGTAGCTCCGGAGGACGAGAGCGTCGCCCGCGCGCACGACCATCGCCTGTTCGAGACGAAGCTGGACCCAGCCCCGTGCTCCGGCGTCGAGCGCCCCGGCGTCGAGCAGGGCGCACCGAGCCAGGACTTCAGCCGTGCCCACGTGCACCCGGACTCGTTGACCGTGCCGGAGAGCCCAGGGTGAGCGTTCGAGCATACGGATCTCGACCGTGATCATCCTGGAGGCCGCCCATGCCCCGGACGTGACCAGGGTGCTCCCGCGAGCGACGTCGTGACGGCCCGTACTCGCGAGGGCGACCGCGGTTCGCTCCCCGGCGTGGGCCTCGTCGAGATGACGCCCGTGCACCTGGAGGGAACGTATCCTGGCCTCGGGCCCGTCGGGCAACAAACGCACCCGGTCACCCTGGTGCAAAGTTCCGCTCCACAGGGTGCCTGTCACGACCGTGCCGGTCCCCTGAAGCGTGAAGACCCGGTCCACAGGCAGACGCACCAGGTCATCGTCGTCGCGCGCGTTTGCGCGGCGGGCCGCGGCGCCGAGTGCGTCCCGGACCGCCTGCACGCCCGACCCATCGACCACCGACGTCGGCACGAGGGGAGCCTCGCGGTAGGGCGTGTCCGCGAGGAGGGTGCGCACGTCCTCTTCGACCAGCGCGAGCCATTCGGCCTCGACCAGGTCCGCCTTGGTGAGCGCCACGACCAGTGCGGGCACCCGGAGGAGCCGCACGATGTCGAGATGCTCGGTGGTCTGGGGCATGACCCCCTCGTCCGCCGCCACTACCAGAAGCACGGCGTCCACGCCGGTGGCTCCGGCGACCATGGCCCGGATGAAATCCTCATGGCCGGGAACGTCCACCACACCCGTCTGGAGATCGTCGTCGGCCGGTAGCTCCGCGAAACCGAGATCGATCGTGATGCCCCGGGCCTTTTCTTCGGGAAGGCGATCCGTGTCCGTGCCGGTGAGGGCTCGCACGAGCGCGGTCTTGCCGTGGTCGATGTGGCCGGCCGTACCGACGACCGCCCGCCGTATGCGCTTCCTGGCTCCATGGGGGCCCGCTCCTCCCGTCATGGGACGTCCGCCTCTGCCGAAGCTTCGTCCGGCGGCAGGAGGTCGCTCAGGAACCGCAGCGACTTGAGGGGCTTCTGGGCGACGTGGAACGCGACGAAATCCGAAAGCAGGGCGAGATGCCGACGGGGGTGGGTGAGCGGATGATCGAGATCTCCGGCAAGGAGCGCGAGAATCTGGGCCCGCGCCCCCGGTCCGACACGGGGCCCACCGGAGCGCGGCCCGGCCGAGCCCTGCCCACATCGCTCGCACACGATGCCTCCCGCCGCAAGGTCGAACCGGCCCATCTCGTCGTCGGCGAGCGGGTTGCCGCACTGCGTGCACGTGACCAACTCCGGTGCGAAACCGAAGGCGTCGACGATGCGCCAGGCTCCGGAGAGGGCGGCCGCGCCAACGGCGGGTTCCGGAGCCGTCTCCAGGTCGTCCAGCGCGTTCTCGAGGGTCCTGAACAGCTCCGGGTGAGGCTCCTGATCCGCGTGCGTGACGACCAGTTCGGCGACCACGGAGGCCGCTGCGAAACGCAGCACGGACGTGCCCAGCGCGGAGCGTAGGCGGGTGCACCCGAAGTCCTTCATGGTGTGGAGATCGCGTTGGGGACGGACGTACGCGGTCAGATCGCCGGTTGCGAAGGTGGAAAGCGTGGTACCGCCCTTTCCGCTCCTGCCCCTGACACCGTGCGCCATGACGGCCAGGAGGCCGTGCTCGAGCGTGTAGAAACGACGGATTCGGCTGGTCTCGCCATAGGCGTGCGCGCGGAGGAGGATCCCCCGGATCGCTACGGGCGCCATCGAACGACCGGCCGCCGGCTCACGGGAGGTGCTGGATGCGGCGCAGCAGGTCCGCGCGTCGCGCCTCGTACGCGCCCCTCTCCTCCGCGGTGGGGCCCGGCTTTGCCGCGAACGCCTCGTCCAGACGGGCGACCTGGAGGATCAGGGCCCGCCGAGCGTCCGGTCCGGCGGGCTGCGCGCGAGCGGGGGCAAGCCGGCCTGGCTGAACGGCCCAGACCCCGACGGCTCCGAGGGTGAGCCCCAGAATGACAGCGAACCAGCGGACCGGCGGCTCGCGGGCCGGCTTGGCTCGCGTCACCCGGACGGCCGTGTCTTGGAGCTTGGTGGCGCTGAACCGGCGGTACGTAGTGCCCGGTTCCAACGCGACCCGGTTGGTCGCCTCCAGAACAGGCACGTCCATCGGTGGCGCCGGCTCCTTGACGAGGAACTCCATCGTTTCGGTGACGCCGGGAAGCGGAATGTCCAGGAAGGGGTCCGCCTTGTCGTACCGGATCACGAAGAGACGCGTACCCGGAGGCAGGGGTGTGCGTACGACCAGGGCTCCGTTCTCGACGGCGGCCGCACCGCTCGCGAGCTCGGACGGCGCCACTTCGGGATTCGTCAGACCCTCGGGCAGCGGGTAGCGCCAGACATATCCGCCCTCTGGCGCTACGAGCGTGCGTGGCTCGTCGTTGCGGACCTGGAATAGGTCCGTCACGAGCCAGTGATCGCCCTGCTGTTCGAGGAAGACGTTTCGCGCTTCCACCGTCAGGGCCACGCCTCCTTCGGGTGCCACGAGCGTGTCGTACGCGTGGATCTCGTACAGGGAGTCGAGCTGGATGGCCGTGTTGATGGGGGTGCCGAAGTAGAGGATGCCGCTGTGGCGCACCGACGCGAAATAGACCTCGGAGCGCCCCGGGTCCGGTACCGTCGGCAGACGAA
Source organism: Longimicrobiales bacterium (assembly GCA_038259715.1). GTDB lineage: Bacteria > Gemmatimonadota > Gemmatimonadetes > Longimicrobiales > Gaopeijiaceae > SZUA-318. Next base: position 162 of record JBBSOM010000033.1, on the reverse strand, counting down.
ACGTGAACGAACCGTCCCTGGCCACCCGGGTGGAGTCTATTTCCCCCTGGGTTTCCGAGGAAACCCGGTGGAGGAGAACCATGCCGTGCGATAGCGCCGAGTCCCCCACGAACGCGCGCCCGTGCAGAACGGGTTCGGCCGGGACCTGGGACGATGCCGCGG
>JBBSOM010000032.1:0-11394 GCA_038259715.1 Longimicrobiales bacterium | reverse complement strand
ACCGCTTCAGCCTCTTTTTCCCGGAGAAGCGCGACTTTTTCCTGGAGAACGAGGGCACGTTCGCCTTCCAGGACGTGCAGATCCGCAACTACCGCACCGGATCGAACCCGAACAAGTTCAAGCTCTTCCACTCACGGAGGATCGGGCTGTCGCCCAACCGGACGCCGCTCCCCATCGCGGGCGGAGCGCGCCTGACCGGTAAGCTCTCCGAGCGCACCGAGGTCGGTTTCCTCGAGATGCAGACGCGGACCGACGGGCCGACCGGAGACCCATCCCTCTATCCAGCCGAGAACTTCGCCGTAGCGCGTGTGCGCCAGCTCGTGGGCGACGGGTCGAATGTCGGCGTGATGTTCGTGAACCGGGAGCAGACGGCAGGCACCGGCGTGCGCGACTACAACCGCTCGTACGGCGTCGACGGCACCGCTACGCTCTCCGACCTCGTCCTATCCGCATACGTCGCGCACACCGACGAGACGCAGCCGACCGGCGACCGGCGCGACGCGGCCATGATCCAGGCGGCCTGGCGCGATCCCGTCTGGGACATGTCCGTCCTGCTCAAGCACATCGGGGACGACTTCAACCCTGGGCTGGGATTCGTGGACCGCGTAGGGGTGCGCCGCCTGTACGCGACGGTGGGCGCGCACCCACAGATTCACAGCCGACGGGTCTTCGAGATCAACCCGTACGTCGAGACGGACTTCTACCAGAATCTGGAAGGCGCGCTCGAGAGCCGGACCGTCTCGCCGGCCGTGGCCGTGAACTTCACGGACGGCGGCGTACTGACCGTGTCGCCCGCCGAGCGTTACGAGCGGCTCTTCGAGCCGGTCTCGATCGCGGGGCATCCCGTGCCCGTAGGCACCTACACGTGGCGCGAAGCCAGCGCGAGCTACCTGATGTCGGGCGGCCACATGTTGAGCGGCGTCTTTTCAGTGACGGGAGGCGACTTCTACGACGGGAACCGCCTCAGCGTCGGCGCGAGCACGCACTTTCGGCCCAACCCCAACCTCACGTTCGACGTGGGCGTACAACACAATGCCCTCGAGTTGAACGGAACAAGTTTCAATGCGGACGTCTACAACGCGCGAATCCGGTGGGCACGGAACGTACGTACCTTCCTGATGGGTTTTGTCCAGTACAATCAGCAGACCGAGGAACTGGTCACCAACGTGCGCTTCAACCTGATCCACGCGCCGCTGTCGGATCTTTTCATCGTGTATACCGAACGGCGCTCGCTCGCGGATGCGGTCGTGGAACCGGTGCTGGAACGCGGCATCACGCTGAAGGTGACGAAGCTCTTCGCCTTTTGAAACGTTCACCCCAAGGACGATCAACCCCATGTCTCAGTCACCCGACGCCTGGCCGGAACTCCCTCTCGCCGCGTGGGAGGACACCCGCGCGACGCTGCACATGTGGACCCAGATCGTGGGCAAAACGCGCCTGGCGCTCGCGCCCATGGTGAACCATTGGTGGCAGATCCCCCTCTACGTGTCGGTGCGCGGGTTGACGACGACCCGCATCCCGTACCGGGACGGGGGCTTCGCTGTGGACTTCGACTTCGTGGACCACCGCCTGGTGGTGGAGACCGACCACGGGGGCCGCTGGACGACGGAGCTCGCGCAGCGCACGGTGGCTGACTTCTACGGGGACTATATGGACGGCCTCGCGTCGCTCGGCGTCGACGTGCGGATCTGGACGCGGCCCGTGGAGGTCATGGAGCCGATTCCCTTCGAAGAGGACGACGTCCACGGCAGCTACGACGCCGACGCGGCCCACCGCTTCTGGCATGCACTCGCCCAGGCGGACCGGAGCCTCCAGGGGTTCCGGGGCCGCTTCCTCGGCAAGTGCAGTCCGGTCCACTTCTTCTGGGGCAGCTTCGACCTGGCCTGCACGCGCTTCAGCGGCCGCACCGCGCCCGCGCATCCCGGCGGCGTGCCGAACCTGGGCGACTGGGTGGCGCGCGAGGCTTACTCGCACGAGTGCATCAGCGCGGGCTGGTGGCCGGGCACCGCGGGCAGCGCCGTGGCCGAGCCCGCGTTCTACGCGTACGCGTATCCAGAGCCCGAAGGGTGTCCCGAGGCGCCCGTCGCGCCGGCGGCCGGGCGGTACGAATGGGCGCTCCGCGAGTGGGTGCTTCCCTCTGCGGCCGTCCGCGATGCGGCCGATCCGGACGCGGAAGTCGACGCGTTTCTGGAGAGCACGTATTCCGCCGCGGCAGAGTTGGGCGGGTGGGACCGGGAGGCGTTGGAACGGTAAGGGAGGTGCGCCGGCATTGGCGTCCGACCTTGCCATCCCCGCCTCCTCGCGTCATCGTCGGTACGTCATGAGACGTCCCGCCCCGGCTCTCCGTCTACTGCTCGCGCTGTTCGCGGCCGTCCAGGTCGCCGCACCCGTTGCGGCGACTCTGGCCGATGCCTCGTTCGCGGCAAGTGCGCAGTGGCTCGGGCTCCACATCGAGGACCATAGCTCGGGACCGAGGGACCATCCGCCCCACCAGGACGACTGCGTCTTCTGTCAGTTCCTGGGACATCACGCGGCGGCCACCGAACGGGGCGTCCGTCAGCCCGCGGGTCTGGTCGTCGTCGGCTTCGGGGTCGCGACCCCACAGACGCGCCCCCACGCCGTCTCCCCCCTCCTTCACGACTCCAGGGCTCCACCGGTCGCCTGATCGAGCGCGCCGACCCGCGCGCACGCACCTACACAACCTCCGTTGACTCACGGCCCGGGCGAATCGTCGCCAAGGCTGTGGGTGCGTCCATATCGATCAGGAGATCGTCATGCCGTCCACCCATCGACGCGGCCTCGCCGCGTTCATTTTCACGACTGCGTATATACTGCTTGCCACCCCGGTTTCCGCACAGGCCTCCGACCCTGACATTGTGGGTAGCGTGGTCGACTCGGCCGGTCGCCCCTTGCCGAGCGCATCGGTCACACTCGCTCAGCTGAACCGCGTCACGACCACGGACGGAGAGGGACACTTCGCCTTCCGCAGCGTGCGCCCGGGAGCCTACCAGGTTCATGCCGACCTCATCGGATACGCCCCGGCGCATGCCAGCGTCGAGGTGCCCGAGCAGGGCGGCGCCCACGTCGAATTTCATTTGCACGCCACCGCGCTCGAGCTGTCCGGCCTCTCCGTGACGGCGTCCGCGTCCGCTTCGGACGTGCTCTCGCAGGCCCAGGCCACCACCGAGATATCAGGCAAGGCCCTCCAGCGCGCCTTGGCCCCCACCGTGGCGCAGACGCTGGCGAGCCAGCCTGGGATGTCCACCCGCTACGCCGGGCCGGCCGCCGCGGTTCCGGTCATCCGAGGCTTCACGGGTGAGCGGATCCTGGTGCTACAGGACGGGGACCGCACCGCCGATCTGTCGGCCGCGTCGTCCGACCACGCCCTGACGGTCGACCCGCTCACCGCATCGCGCATCGAGGTGGTGCGAGGCCCGGCATCCCTCCTCTACGGCAACAACGCTTTGGGAGGGGTGGTCAACATCATCACGAACGAGACCCCGACGGAGATTCCCACGCATGTGGACGGATACTTCGCGACGCAAGGGGAGACGGTGTCGCCGGGAGCGGCGTTTTCCGGGGCCATGACCCTGCCCGTCAGCTCGTCCCTCGCGCTCACGGCGCGGGGGAGCGGGCGTCGCATGGACGATCTGCGCGTCGGCGGCGGGACCATTCAGGACAACACCTATTCGCGCAACATCCAGGGCAGTGCAGGCTTCGGCTACAGGCACGCCAACACGACCACCGGAGGATCGGTTCGCGGCTACAGCTTCAACTACGGACTCCCGCCCGAGCCGAGCGGTGACGAGGTCGTGCACCTGGTGGGTCAGCGCGCCGACGCGGACCTGAAGTTCGCGACCTCCCTCGGCCGGACCGGCCTGACGGACGTGAAGGTGACCGGAACGGCACAGCGCTATCACCACGACGAGGTCGCCGACGACGGTGAGATCGGAACGAGCTTCCACCTCAATACACAGACCGTAGAGGCCCGGGGCAGCACGACGTTGGGGAGCTTCACCGGCCAGGTGGGCGTGCAGGGGCTCTTCCACCAGTATGAGGCGTCGGGAGACGAGGCCCTGACACCGGCGGCAAACAGCAACGCGTTCGGCCTGTTCTTCTTCCAGGAGACGCCCCTCGGTGAGGGGGGCGCACGCGACGCTCCAAGGCTTCAGATCGGTGGCCGCTACGACCGCTACGACACGCGCTCCAAGGACGGCGGGGAGAGGTTCGGCCCGGCCCGGTCCTCTTCCTTCGGAAGCGTGTCCGCGTCCCTCGGCGTGAGCGTGCCGATTTCGGAGGGGGCGTCTCTCGGGCTCAGCGTGGCCCGCGCGTTCCGGGCTCCGACCGTCGAGGAGCTCTTCTCCAACGCGATCCACGCCGCCGTCGGCGCCTACCAGGTGGGCACACCCGACCTCACCGCCGAGACCAATATGGGCTTCGACGCCGTTCTGCGCGTCCGACGCAGCCGGGTGAGCGGCGAAGTCTCGGGATACTACAACCGCGTGAACCACTACATCGCGCCGATCACCGTCGGCGACACGCTCGTCGAGGGAAAGACGCTCCCGTTGGATGTCTTCCAGCAGGCCGACGCGCGCATCATGGGGCTCGAGGGCAACCTCGATGTCGAAGTCGCGCGCGGCTTCGTGCTGGGCGTGATGGGAGATCGGCTCCGCGGAGACTTCATCGATGCGGGTCCGCTTCCCTACATGCCCTCCAGCCGCATCGGCGGCTCGGCGCGCTGGGACGGCGGTAAGCTGAACATCGGCGCCGACGTCCGCCACGCGTTCGCCCAGGACCGGGTCTCCGACAACGAGACCGCGACCGGCCCCTACACCCTGGTAGGGCTGAGCGCCGGGCTGAACGTCATCGCGGGAGGACACGTACAGACCGTCACGCTCCGGCTCGACAACGCCCTCGACGAGAAGTACTCGGAGGCGACGAGCCGCATCAAGGAATTCGCCCTGAACCCTGGACGTGACCTCACGCTGGTTTATCGAGTGCTTTTCTGACGCGCCTCTGACGCGAGGAGGTCCGTACCATGAAGGCTCCCCATTCGGTCCCACTCGTTCTCGTCGTCGCGGGCCTCATCGCCTGTGGCGGCGGGGACGGGACGGGCCCCGTCGTGACCTCGGTGGTCGTCAGCCCCGCCGAGGTTACCCTGAACGCAACTGGCTCGACCCAGCAGTTCTTGGCGCAGGCGCTGACCTCCGGTGGTCGGCCCGTCACGGGACAGACGGTGTCGTGGACCACGTCGGACACAACCGTGGCCACGGTCGACGCCTCCGGCATCGCGACCGCGGTGGCCGCCGGCTCGACCGCAGTGAGGGCAACGATCGACGGCGTCGCTGGATCGAGCATCATCGACGTGACGGCGCCGGCGCTGGCCTGCGCGGACGCGACGACCGTCTCCCTCGCGCCGGGCGGGTGGCAGGCGTATCCCTTGGCCACCTGCCTGCTCCTGCCCTCCGGCGCGTCCGGCGATCGGTACCGCGTGGCGGTGACGCGCCCCACGCAGGTCGAGGACGCGTCGGACGTCCCGACCGTGACGTTGAACGTGACCGGCCTGGGGGTGGCGGCATCGCCTCCGGTTGCGGCGGGAGCGCCGGCACGTACTCCGGCGCCCCTCGAACCCATCCCCGGCCTCTCGGCCGAAACCCTCCGGCGGTCGATGGCGATGGCGGACGCAACGAGCCGCTACGAAGAGAATCTTCGCGCCAACGAGCAGCGCCTCGCGGGCGCGATGACGCCGGCGGACATTCTCCCGCCAGATCGTCAGTCCGCGGCCCAACTCGCGCCGGCTCCGGCAGACCTTCCCGCCAAGCTCACGTTCCAGCCCGCCACGCCATCGGACTGCAGAACCGGGGTGACGACCGTGACCGGCATCCTCGTGCATCAGAACGCCGACATGGCCATCTACCAGGACTCGACGCAACGCGTGACCGAACCGATCACCGAGGCGCAGGCCACCCGCATGACCGATTACTTCTCGACGTACGCGAAGGGAATGGTGGAAGCGTACTTCGGGCAGAACCCGGACGTGGACGGGAACGGCAAGGAAATCGTATTCGCGACTCCCGTCGTGACCGGCGACATCGCCGCGTGGGTGTGGAGCGGGAACTACTTCTCCAAGGAATCGTGCCCCGCGTCGAACGGGCGCGACCTGATCTTCTTCAACACGGACCTGATCCGCTCGATGGACGACGAATCGCCGAACTGGCAGGCCCTGGAGACGGTCTCGCACGAGTCCAAGCACGTCGTGTCCCTGTACAACCGTCTGGCGTACGGGCAGCAACATCTCGATTCCAGCCCGTACCACCCGCTTTGGATCGAAGAAGGAACGGCCGAGGTGTCTGGAAATATGTCGTCCCGGATCGCATGGGCAGCCAAGGGTGGTCCCCCCGTCGGTGCGCGGATCACGAGGGACGACTTCGTGAAGGCGGGCGTGACCCCGGAGGATTACGGCGTCCTTCTGCGGATGGCGCGCACGGTCTGGTATCTGTCCAGCCAACCGAATGGGCTCATCGTCGCGCCGAGGGGAGCGATCGACGGCAGCAACGTCTATGCATCCGGATGGCACTTCGAACGCTGGCTCGGCGACGCCTACGGCCATGCCGCCACGCCGATGGCCGATGCCACCTTCTACCACGCGATGAACGACTCGCTGGCAGCGAAGGGCGGTGCGGGCCTCACGGAACGCACGGGCAAGTCGTTCTATGAACTGTTCGACGAATTCGTCGCAGCGATCTGCCTCGAAGGGACCGGGGCTCCGGCCCCCGAACGGGGCTTTACCAGCTACGACTTCGTCTCGGCGACGCAGTTGCTCCAGGATCAGCCGCCGGGGCAGTATCCCTGGCCCGTGACGACGACGGGGCCCTCAGGCGCGGCAGTGATCACGAAGGGCTTCCAGACCGCCGCGTACAGCGGCCCGATCGGTGCGACGGGAATCCGCATCCACGACTTCGTGTCGAACGGAACCGGAACCGGAGCGCGCGTCACGGTGTCGATGCCTCCACCGGGCAGGATCGTGGTCGTTCGAATCCATTGAGTCCAACCACCCGCGGGGACGGACGATCGACTGGCGTCCGTCCCCCAAGCCCTTCACCTTCCAATCACCCACCATCGACTTCCGGAGGATTCCGCAACCATGCTTCGTCCGTTCCGTGCGCTAGGCGCCACCGCGGCCGCCCTCACCGTTCTCTCAACCGCTTCCTGCGCCCCGGCTGACGAAACCACAACCGCAGCCACTTCTCCCATGCAGTCTCTCGTCGATCAGTACGCGACCGTTCGCCTGACGTCGGACCTGTCCCATCTGTCCGACAACGACAAGCAGATGGTCCGCCTCCTCATCGAAGCGGTCCAGCACATGCGCCCGGTCTTCTGGCAGGAGGCCTACGGGGATTCGACCCGGGCGCTCGCGCTGGCGAACGGGGACGAAGCGACGAAGCGGTACATCGAAATCAACTTCGGTCCGTGGGACCGTCTGCGGGACAATGATTCGTTCGTCGATGGCGTCGGTGCCAAGCCCCTCGGTGCGAACCAGTATCCCACGGACATGTCCGTCAGTGAGTTCGAATCCGCCGCGAAGGACAATCCGGCGCTCAAGAGCCTGTACACGCTGGTGCGACGCGACGACGCGGGCGCGCTCGAGGCGGTGCCGTACCACGACGCCTTCGCCACGGACCATGCCGCGGCCGCCGCGAAGCTGCGGGAGGCGGCGGATCTGTCCTCCGACCAGGACTTCGCCCGCTACCTGCGGCTGCGCGCCGAGGCGCTCGAGACCGACGAGTACCAGGCGAGCGACTTCGCCTGGATGGACATGAAAAACAACCCGATCGACGTGGTCATCGGTCCGATCGAGACGTACGAAGACGCACTCTTCGGCTACAAGGCCGGCCACGAGGGCTACGTCCTGATCAAGGACATGGCGTGGAGCGAGCGGCTGGCGCGCTTCGCCGCGCTCCTGCCCGACCTGCAGAAGGGCCTCCCGGTGGACCCCAAGTACAAGGCCGAGACGCCGGGGACCGACGCCGACCTGAACGCGTACGACGTGGTCTACTACGCGGGAGAAGCCAATACGGGCGGCAAGACCATCGCCATCAACCTGCCCAACGACGAGAAGGTGCAGCTCGAGAAGGGTACCCGCCGACTCCAACTCAAGAATGCGATGCAGGCCAAGTTCGACAAGATCATGGTGCCGATCGCCGACGCGCTCATCGCCGACGACCAGCACGCGCACGTCGGCTTCGACGCGTTCTTCCAGAACACGATGTTCCACGAGGTCGCCCACGGCCTCGGGATCAAGAACACGGTGAACGGCAAGGGCACCGTGCGCACAGCGCTCAAGGATCACGCCTCCGCCCTCGAGGAAGAGAAGGCCGACGTGGTCGGGTTGTACATGGTCAAGCAACTCTACGACAGCGGAGAGCTGACCGACGGCTCCATCGAAGACAACTACACGACCTTCCTCGCCGGCCTTTTCCGGTCGGTGCGCTTCGGCGCCGCCGACGCGCACGGGCAGGCCAACATGGTCACGTTCAACTTTTTCCGTGACCGCGGCGCCTTCGCGAAGGACGAAACCACCGGCAAGTACAGCGTGGACTACGCGGCGATGGGCAAGGCCGTGGACGCGCTCGCGGGCGTCATCCTCGGCCTGCAGGGCGAGGGCGACTACGAGGGCGTAAGCCACCTCATGGCCGACATGGCCGTCGTGCCGGACGACCTCCAGGCGGAGTTGGTGAAGCTCGACGGGCTCGGCATCCCGCGCGACATCGTGTTCGAGCAGGGCGCGAGCGTGCTGTTCGGCGGGTAGGAGGCCGATCTGCCAGCGCGGGTCGTCGGTCAGACGTTCCGAGGAGACGACCATGACTTCGCCTTCGTCGTCGTCGCGACGCTGAGGAAAGCTCCGACCCGCAGGCTCGTACATCTCGCCGTGTAGCCGGTAGAGCGACTCCGGCTCCTCGTCCGGATCGTCCCCGTAGCGGGCACACGGCGACATGGCTGCCGGGAGAAGCCGCGCGAATGTGCGCCATCACGCACGAACTCGTGATCACAGGGGCCATGCTGAACAGGTTCCGGCTGATCCACGCCGGTTGACCTGCAGCAGTCGCCGTCGGTTCTCTGTCACCCGCCAACGATCCCGAACGAGGTGCGTCGGCACCTTGAAAGAGCCACAAGCGCAGTGCTCCCTGCTCGCCTGTGACCTGACGGTCGAGCAGGCGTATGAAGGCCTCCTGGGCCACGTCCTCAGCCACGTCCGGATCACCGGTCAGCCGGTGGAAGTACCGGAAGAGAGGCGGGAAGACCTCGTCGGAGATCGCGTCGAAATCTACGTCCAGAAGGCAACTCCGCTCTCCGGCGTCTACCTCGGACGCGGACCCCAGGGTCCCCGCCCCTCGCTGAAGGAGAACGAGCAGAGGTGTGGGATCGTGACGGACCACTCCTTGGGGATGGAGGAGCGAGCTTGCATACCCTATGGTATTGTCGGGGCATCAACGTCCCAGCGGGGCGCGGCGGAGGTCCCTGACCCCACGGGTGGAGGACCGCATGACCCGCATTTCCCGCGCGCGCTGGATCGAAGAAGGTCTCCGCGTTCTCTCTACCGAGGGGGACGGGGCTCTGACCGTGGACGCGCTGTGTCAGCGCCTGGAGCGCACCAAGGGCTCCTTCTATCATCATTTCGAGGGACGTGACGGCTACGTGGAGGTGGTTCTCGTCCCGGGGTTGTGTGGTTCGCCATCAGAGGAGGCCGGGGAGAATCCCGGAGGCCACCATGACAAGGATCCGTTTCCCCGCGCTCGTCGGGTTCCCGGCGCTGGTCGCGGCGCTGCTTCTCGCGCTGGCCGTGCCCCGGGCGTGGGCCCAGGAGGTCGCTCCCCGCGCTTTCTGCTTTAACGGGGCTTCGCTCTCCGCCTGCCGCACCTTCCTCGTCGTGGAGATGCAGGGGGTGTTGCCTCTCGTGCAGACCACCAGAGAGGTGGCGTGGTTTGAAGGGTATGCACACGAAGAGAGGGCGTTCACGGATAACCTGCAGTGGGAGCTGGGGCTCATGCACAACGTCGGCGACGGCTGGGCCGTCGGCGGTGCCGCTCGCCTGGGTCCGGGCTCGACGGGGGCTCTCACCGGTCTCACGCTGCGCGCCCGTCGTTGGCTCTCCCCCGACGTGGGCTTGGACCTGGCTGCTGGCGTCAGTTTCAGGGCGATCAACAGCCCGGGCCGGAGTGGACGCAGTGCGGGATTGCTCGCCGACGCCCGGTTGAACTTCAACGACGACGCTTACGCCGGTCTGCGTTTCGAGCAATTTTCGCTCGATCCCTACGCGGACTCGTACACTTTCGACCCGGGCGGACCGCAGCGGGCCGTGTCTTTGCTTCTGGGGGTCGGAAGCGAATGGGCGGTGGGCGGCTCGGCGGCGGTCGGCGCGGCGCTTTTGTTGCTGCTGACGACCGTGGACTGGGGCTGACGTCCTTCACCCCCAAGCGTGATGGTTCCCTCGCCCCGCAGGCCGTTGGTGCAGCGTGCGGCACCGGCACCCGATGGAATGCCAGCTCGCGCGCCTCGACGATCTCCCGCAGGTCGGCGTCCAACTCCGTCACCACGGCATCAACGTCCGGCTTGGTCCACTCGATGGGGCGGTTCGTATGGTTCTGGTAGCCGAGGGATAGCGGGTCACGCCGAGCCCCTCCGCGATGCCGGCGCAGCTTCCCTCGACGTAACGGTCACAGCGGCTGCCTGCTTCCAGGTAGCGCACCGGGGTTGCCAAAATCGTCAGGGCCGACCCAGCTTGCGGCCCGAAAGTCGGCCCGGGGTATCGTCGCGCCCGGCCCTGGCGCCGGTGGGCTTGTTTCGCTTGCGTAAGGGTCCGTGTATCCGCTCCTACCCGACCCTGCGCGACCCCATGATCCAAGACCTGCTGGCCGGCCCCCTCGGCCCCCTCGTCATTTTCTGCCTGCGCGTCACCGACGTCTCGATGGCCACGGTGCGGGTGGTGCTCATCGTGCGTGGCAACAAGCTCCTGGTGCCACTGATCGGCTTCTTCGAGGTGATGATCTGGATCCTCGCCGTGGGCACCGTCGTGCAGCATCTGACCAACCCCCTCCTCGTGCTCGGTTACGCGGCCGGCTTCGCCACCGGCAACCTGGTCGGGATGCTTATCGAGGAGCGCCTGGCTATCGGCGTGGCCACCGTACAGACGATCGTGAAGGAGGGAGGGGACGCACTGGCGGCCATGCTGCGGGCGCAGGGCTTCGCCGTGACCGAGATGGCCGCGCGCGGCCTCGAGGGTGACGTGGCCCACCTGTACTCGGCCATCCCGCGTCGGCGGGTATCGACGTACCTGCGCGCGGTCGACCGCGACGCCCCCGACGCCTTCGTCATCGTCGAGGAGCCTCGCGCGGT
>JBBSOM010000031.1:0-11460 GCA_038259715.1 Longimicrobiales bacterium | reverse complement strand
CGGTTCGAGGCCAAGGTGGCGGACGTGAACGCCGAAGCCGTGGTGGACGTGGCGCTCTACGCCACCTTCCCCCCGACAGGGGACCTGGACATCATCGCCGACATGGCCGACGCGGGCGCCGCGGGCTTCAAGGTGTCCACCATCGAAGTCGATCCCGTGCGTTTTCCCCGCATTCCCGACGGCAGACTCTACGAGGCATTCCAGGAAATCGCGAAGACCCGGCGGCCCGTCGCGGCGCATCAGGAAAATCAGGAGATCATCTTCGCCCTAGCCGAGCTCTTCCAGGCACGGGGGGACACCGCGCCCCTGGACCACGCGCTCAGTCGCCCCCCCGTGGCCGAAGCCGAGGCCGCGGGGCGCCTCCTGGAGTTGGCGTATTGGACCGGCGCACACCTGCACATGGTTCACGGCACGATCCCCCGGACCTTCGATCTCATCCAATGGCACAGGAGTCAGGGCGTGGCGGCTACCGGCGAGACGTGCCTCCAGTATCTGCTTCTGACCATGGACGCCCTCCGGGAATTGGGAGGGAGAGCCAAGTGCAATCCGCCCCTTCGAACCCAGAAGGCCGTGGACGGGCTGTGGACGCAGCTTGGGGACGGGCGTATCGACATCGTCACGTCGGACCACTCTCCCTATCCCCTGCATCGAAAGGAGACGGAAAACATCTTCGACGCCTTCGCGGGCATGCCCGGCGTGGAGACGCTGGGGGCTCTCCTGTACAGCGAGGGCGTGGCGCAGGGGCGCATCGACCTGGGTCGCTTCCTGGAGCTGGTGGCACAGGGTCCCGCCGACGTGTTCCGACTCAAGCAGAAGGGCCGCCTGGCGGTAGGCGCCGACGCCGACTTCGTGATCTTCGATGCGGACGCCGAGTGGACCCTCGACGAAGGCGCCATGCACTACGCGGTGGGGTGGAGCCCATACCACGGGCGTGCGGCCCGGGGGCGAGTCCTCTCTACTTGGCTGGGGGGACGCTGCGTCTACGAGGAAGGCAACGTCACCGCAGTGCCTGGGACCGGCCGCTTTGTCGGTCCGGGATGATTCCACCACGACCTCAACCGCCCACACATCCATGTCGCTTCACGGTGTCTTCCCGATCCTCCCCACGCCCTTCGCCGCGGATGGCACGGTCGACGAAGCCAGCATGCGCCGCCTCATCGACTTCGAGTTGGCGGTCGGCGTGCACGGCGTGAGCGTCCTGGGTTTCATGGGCGAAGCGCACCGGCTGGCCGGCTTCGAGCGGAAACAGGTCGTGGCCGCGTCGGTGGACCAGGCCGCCGGAGCGTTCCCCGTCTGGGTGGGCGTGCTCGCCTTCGGCGCGGCGGGCGCCATCGAGCAGGCCCGGGAGGCCCAGGAGTTGGGGGCGGCAGGCGCGTTCGTGGCCCCGCCTCCCGTTCAGAGCGACCAGGCCATCTTCGACTACTACGCGTCCGTCGCCGAAGCGGTGGAGATCCCCCTCGCCATCCATGACTTCCCCGAGTCGTTCAAGACGCTGCTGTCCGCCGAGCTCATCGCGCGCATGAGCAACGAGATCGCGGGGCTCCGGTTCATCAAGCTGGAGGACTATCCTGTACTGGCGAAAATGAGCCGCATCCAGGCGCACGCTCCCGACTCCATCGGCATCTTTGGCGGGCTGGGCGGCATGTATTTCCTGGAAGAACTGCAGCGCGGTTCTCGCGGCATCATGACCGGCTTCGCCTGGCCCGAGGTCCTGCTGGGTGTCTACGAAGCGTTCCGAGCCGGGAATGTGGACGAGGCCTCGGCGATCTTCGATCACTACGTGCCCCTCATCCGGTACGAGTTCCAACCGAAGATCGGCCTGGCCTACCGGAAGCACGTCTACCACAGGCGCGGAATCATCGACACCACGTTCATCCGCCCACCGGGGATGCAGATCGACGACTACACCCGCGAAGAACTCGCCGCCGCGATCCGGCGCGTGGGATTCGACCTGGAGACAGCGGGCGCCGAGCCCGCGGAGTTGTGGCGGGGATAGCTAGTGCCGGAAGAGCCTCCGCCCCGTGAACACCATCGCCACCCCCTGCTCGTTCGCGGCCGCGATCGTCTCCTCGTCGCGGATCGATCCGCCGGGCTGGATGATCGCGCGCACGCCCGCCTCCGCGGCCGCGTCGACGCCGTCCCGGAAGGGGAAGAAGGCATCCGAAGCGAGCACGGCGCCTTTCAGGTCGATTCCCGCATCCGCGGCCTTGCGGACGGCGATGATCGAAGAATCCACACGGCTCATCTGGCCCGCGCCGATCCCGAGCGTCGCCCCTCCGCCCGCGAGCAGGATGGCGTTGGACTTCACGCCGAAGACGGCAGCCCAGGCGAAGCGCAGGTCATCCATCTCTGCGGCCGTCGGCGTGCGGCTCGTCACGACCTTCCAGTCGGCGTTCTCCACGCCGTAGAAGGGCGGCATGGGCGGCGTCTGGGCCAGCATCCCGCCATAGACGCTGTGCAGCATGCGGCCCGTGGGAATGCGCCCGTGTGCCGCGACAAAGCGGGACGCGGCCCGATCCGCGCCCGCGAGCTGCGTCCAGGCACCGTCCGCCGGCTCGAACGGCAGCGGCTCCGACAGCCCCGGATAGGTGATGAGACGGAGGTTCTTCTTGGCAGTCAGCGTCGACATCGCCTCGTCCGAGAACGAAGGCGCCACGATGCACTCGACAAAGAGTTTCGACAGGAGGGCCGCGGTCTCCGCGTCGATGGGCCGGTTCACGGCGATCACGGAGCCGTACGCGCTCACAGGGTCGCAGCGGAGCGCCTTCTCATACGCCTCGGCCAGAGTGTCGCCGACCGCCAGCCCGCAGGGGGTCGTGTGCTTGACGATGCATACGACCGGACGGGGCGAGAACGCGAAGGGCGCCAGGCTGAGCAGTGCGCCGTCCAGATCCAGGATGTTGTTGTACGAAAGCTCCTTGCCGTGGTGCTGCTCGAGCGCGGCGACGCCGGCCTTCACGCCGAAACCGTAGAAGGACGCTTGTTGGTCGGGGTTCTCGCCGTAGCGCAGCGTCTGGATCCGGCGCAGCGTGAGCGGAAGCTCCTCGGGCAGCGCTTCGGTCCGAGTGCCCTCCTCCAGATACGCGGCCACCGCGGCGTCGTACCGGGCGATGTGGCGAAAAACCTTCGCGGCCAGCCCGCGCCGAAGCGCGCCCTCGTCGGCCTCGTCACCGTTGCCGCCGTTGCCGTCGATGGCGTCGACGACCGACGCATAGTCCGACGGATCGACCACGACCCAGACGCCCTCGTGGTTCTTCGCGGCGGCGCGGATCATCGTCGGGCCGCCGATGTCGACCTTGCCCATGGCCTCCTTCACGCCCACCCAGCCCTTCGCGATGGTCTCCCGGAAGGGGTAGAGGTTCACGGCCACGAGGTCGATCGGCCCGTAGCCGCGCTCTTCCAGGGCGGCGAGGTCGTCCGCACGGTCGCGCCGTGCCAGGATCCCCGCATGAACGGCAGGGTGCAGCGTCTTCACCCGACCGTCCATCATCTCGGGATGCCCGGTCACGTCGGCGACATCGCGAACTTCGAGTCCGGCGTCACGGAGCGCGGCGGCGGTGCCGCCGGTCGACAGCAGCTCCCAGCCGCGCTCGGCGAGGGACCTGCCCAGTTCGACGATTCCGGTCTTGTCGGATACGCTCAGTAGCGCCCGCTTCATAGGGTTGGCCTTTCGGTCGTTGGATCGATGTCGGAGAGTGTCATCGGTTCGGGCTCGCGCCCGTCCAGCAGGGCACGGCAGACGTGGTCCGCCGCAGCCGGGTAGAGTCGGTGTTCGGCGGCGAGGACCCGAGCGGCAAGCGATTCGGGGGTGTCGGCAGCGAGCACGGGCACGCGGAGCTGCGCGAGGATCCGCCCCCGGTCGTATTCCTCGTCCACGAGGTGCACGGTGGGCCCGCTCTCGCGCGCACCGTCGGCGAGCACGGCCCGATGGACGTGCATCCCGTACATCCCCTTCCCCCCAAACGCGGGCAGGAGCGCCGGATGGATGTTGAGGATCCGGGTGCGGAATCGGGAGATAACCGGCTTCGGGAGCAACTTCAAGTATCCGGCGAGAAAAACTACGCCAATGTCGTGCTTTTCAAGCACTTGGAGCGTTTTGAAAGCGATGTCGGATGGATCCCGATCTCGGGTCGGGATCACGCACCAGGGCACACCGGCACGAGTTGCACGATCCAGCGCCCCGACGTCCGGGCGGTCGCTCACGACCAGGGCGATACGCCACGGTGTGGCGGGTCCCTGATGGTCGATCAGCGCTTGCAGGTTGCTGCCGCCCCCGGACACGAAGACCGCGGCGGCGAGTGGCGCATCCCCATCCCCATCCCCATCCCCTCCCGATGTCACGCCAACTGGCCCCCGTAGTGCGGAACGAGGAACGGATTGCCGCGACGCTCATCTCCGACCGTCGTGGGCTCGCCGTGCCCGGGATGCAGCGTCATCGAGTCGGGAAGCGTGAGGACCTGCTCCCGGATAGAGCGCATCAACGTGTAGAAGTCCCCGCCCGGCAGGTCCGTGCGCCCGATCGAGCCCTGGAAGATCACGTCGCCCACCAGGGCCAGGTCATGCTCCTCGGACACGAAGATCACGTGGCCGGGCGCGTGCCCCGGCGCGAAGCGGACGTCGAACGCACAGGCGCCGAACGCAAAGCGCTGGCCATGCTCGAGCGCGTCGGTTGGCTCGGGCGGGACGGCCGGCAGGGGAAGACCGAACGCGGCGGCCTGTTGGGGGAGCGCGCCATACATGGCGTGATCGGCGGGGTGCAACCAGATGGGCACGCTCGGCGCCGTATCCCGGATCAGGTGCACGCCCTCGATGTGGTCGATGTGGGCGTGCGTGAGGAGAACGGCCCGCACGTCGAGCTTCCCGGCCCGGATCGTGTCGGCCATGCGGTCCGCCGAGCTTCCGGGATCGACCACGACGGTCGCGCCGGATTCCGCGCACGACACCAGGTACCCGTTTTCCGAGAAGCCGCCGCCCGTGAAGGTGCGGAGCTTCATCGGCTCACGCGCATCCGCACCCGGAGGGATGGACGCCTGCGAGTTCCAGCGCCTTCTCCTCCGCGTTGGGCGCGAGCCACCCACCCGAGAGGTCGAGCATGCGCCTGAGGGACGACTCGGCGCGGAGCCGGATGTCCGCGTCCATGACGACTTCGTGCTTTCCGTGATCGAGACTCCAAGCGAGCTTGGCGAGCGTGTTCAGCTTCATGTTGCCGCACACGGCCGCACCCGAGAGCGGCACGAACGTCTTCTCGGGGAAACGCTGGCGCATCCGGTCCACGAGGCCCCGCTCGGTGCCGAAGATGATGGCATCGTGTTCCTCGGCGAGCTTCACCATCCCGGATGTCGAGGTCACGACGTCGGCCGCGTCCAGCAACTCCCGACGGGCCTCCGGATGGACGACCACCAGGGCGCCGGGGTTGGCCTCGCGTGCTCGAGCCAGTTCGTCGAGCACCATGTCGTCGTGGACGTAGCAGTAGCCGTCCCACGCGATGATGTTGTCCCGCCCCGTCCGCTCCTCGACATAACGAGCGAGGTTACGGTCGGGCACGAAGATGATCGGCCGCTCACGCGGGATCGACTCGACGACCTTCACGGCGTTCGAGGACGTGCAGCATACGTCCGACTCGGCCTTCACCTGGGCGGTCGAGTTCACGTACGCGACCACGGCCGCGTCCGGGTGCTCGGCCTTCAGCCGGCGAAGGGCCGTGGCGGTCACAAAGTCCGCCATGGGACACCCGGCCCTCAGGTCCGGCATGAGCACCGTCTTCTCGGGCGAGAGCACCTTCGCGGTCTCGGCCATGAAGTGCACGCCGCAGAAGACGATCACGTCGGCGCTCGTCGACGCCGCCTCCTGCGAGAGGCCGAGCGAGTCCCCCAGGTAGTCGCTGACCTCCTGGATCTCGACCCGTTGGTAGTTGTGCCCGAGGATGACCGCGTTCAACTCGGCCTTGCGCGCGAGAATGCGCGCGCGGAGTTCCTCCGGAGGAAGACCGGAGTAGTCGAGGACCGAGGGAAGTGCGTCCGCGAGAGCGCGGGCGGGAGCGATCATACCGTGAACGAACTTCCACATCCACATCCGCCGGATGCGTTCGGATTCCGGAACGTGAAGCCCTGTCCCATGAAGCTCGTGACGTAGTCGATCTCGATGCCGTCGAGGTACTGGGCGGAGAACGGGTCGACGAAGACCCTCACCCCACCGACCTCGACCACCTCATCGTCGCTTTCCGGTGCGTCCTCGATATTGAGGCCGTACTGGAAGCCCGAACACCCACCGGGGAGAACCGCGACCCGCAGACCCGCGTCGCCCTCCACCCCGTGTTCCTGGATGAAGTCGTGGACCTTCTCGGTCGCCGTCTGAGTCAGCGTAACCATGTTTGTGCAAGCCCTCCCGCGCATAGAGGCACGTGACGGGTCATCCTTTTGGATTCCGATACCTACAGAGTACCCGAAGGGGTCCAGCAGGTTTCGGAAAACGCGATGGGATGGAGAAGAAAAAAGCTAGACCGTCCGCTCGGGAGGGTCAACGTCGACGGACCGCCGCGAGGGTGTGTCCGGACAACGTCACGTCCACCCCCCGTCGATCACCCGCTGCCAAGGACTTCCAGACCATCGGCCAGAATCAGTGCCGCGGCCGCAGGCAGGTCGTCCACGACGGCCACTCCGGACGGCACGCGAGCCTCCGATATGCGACCGAACCCGGTACGGACGAGGATGCCCCTGCCCTTCAGCGCGAGCGCCGGCAGTACATCCGAGACCTTATCGCCGACATACCACGAGGCCCCGGGATCGATCTCAAGTTCGTTTACGGCGCGCCGGTACATGCCGGTGCCCGGCTTTCTGCAATCGCACGGACCGTCGACTTCGGGATGGTGGGGGCAGAAGTAGGTCGCGTCCACCGGGACGCCCGCGTCTTCGAGCATGCGGTCCAGGGACTCGGCCACGCGCCGGTAGTCGTCGAGCGAGTACCAGCCGCGCGCGATCCCGGACTGGTTGGTCACGACCACCAACGCGTACCCTGCCCGGCGGAGAGCCCCGAGCGCCTCGACGGCGCCGTCTACGAGCGTCACCCCCGCGGGGTCAGCCAGGTACTCCCGCTCGACGATGAGCGTACCGTCCCGATCCAGGAACACGGCGGCACGACCGCTCACGCCCCGAGACTCCGCAATGCTTCCCGCACGCGGCGCGCCACCGCGCCGAGTTCACGCTCGCCGACCGTCCGGACGTCGAGCACCAGGCCGTCGTCGTCGATGCGCCCGATCACGGGCGGATCGCCCCGCCGGAGCGCGCGGGCCAGCGCGCTGGGAGACCCTCCACGCAGCACGACGGCCCAGGACGGCAGTTCGACGTCGGGGTACGTCCCGCCCCCGACCGCTCCGGACACGCGCTCCACCGCGACCCCCTCCACCCCTTCGAGGCGACCGGCAAGGGCATCGGCGCGCTTGTGCACGTCCTCTTCGGAGAGGGAGAGCATCCGCAACGTGGGCACCGCGCTCAGCGCCCGGTCGGGGTCGAGGTACAGACGCAGCGTCGCCTCCAGCCCCGCCAGCGTGACCTTGTCGACGCGGAGTGCTCGGCACAGCGGGTTGGCCCGCATCGCCGCCACCAGCTCGCCGCCCCCGAGGACGAGGCCCGCTTGGGGTCCTCCGAGCAGCTTGTCGCCGCTGACGACGACCAGATCCGCGCCGCTCCGGAGGGCGTCCTGGGGACGCGGCTCGGGAGGCAGGCCGAGGGCGGCGGGGTCCGCGAGGAGCCCCGAGCCGAGATCATACAGCAGCGGAAGACCAGCGCCGGCCGCGAGCGCCGCGAGGTCCTCGACGCCGGCTTCCTCCGTGAAGCCCCGCATCCTGAAATTGGACCGGTGGACCTTGAGGACGGCCCCGACGTCGTGCTCCAAGAGCGCGGCCGCGTAGTCCGCGGGTCGCGTCCGATTGGTGCTTCCCACCTCGACCAGGGTGACGCCCGAACGCTCCAGGATCTCGGGGATGCGGAATCCTCCACCGATCTCCACAAGTTCGCCCCGGGACACCACCACGCCACGACCGCGCGCCACGGTGTTGAGCGCAAGCACGAGCCCTGCCGCCGCGTTGTTCACCACCAGCGCTCCCTCGGCGCCGGTCAACTCGACGAGGAGGCTCGCACAGTGGTCGTAGCGCGAACCCCGAGCGCCCGTGTCGAGATCATACTCGAGGTTCGAGTATCCGCGCGCCGCGTCGGCCATCGCGGCCCGAGCCGCCTCGGCCAGGGGCGCGCGCCCGAGGTTCGTGTGCAGGACGACTCCGGTGGCGTTCACGACACTGCGGAGCGAGACCGCGTCATCCGCTTCGAGCCGCGTGGCCACGTCCGCGGCCAAATCGACAGCCCAGCCTTCGGGCCGTGCGGGAGCATCCGGTTCGAAGCTGCCCGCCAGCCCTGCCCGAGCCTCATCGAGGCGCTCCCGCAGGCGGGTCAGGACCCGTTCCCGGGGATGGCGCGCCAGGAGCGCCGCAAACGGCGCTGTCGCCAGCAGCGCGTCGACGGAGGGGAGGCGGCGACGAGGGTCGTCTACCACGGTCGGCCGGGCAGGAAGAAGCGACGGTGCGCCCCCACCCCCTCCCGCGTCCCATCCCGCGTCGGAAGCCCGGAGTCGAAGGCGCGGACGGTATCGGGCGGTAGCGTGTCGGAAGGTTGGGCAACCGTATCGTGCGGCATCGTGTCGGGCGGCACCGTGCCGGCGGGCATCGTGTCGGCGGGAATGGTGTCCTTCGCCGCCGTGGTGTCCTTGGGCTCGGGGCGGGTCACGCTCGCCTCTCCACCCCCGCCCGGGAGCCCGTTCAGGTTCGTGACGTTCTCGACCTTGAAGTCGTACTTCACCCCGGGCACCAGAGGCGCGCTGAGTCGCAGCACGATCCGCCGCCCCGGCAGAAGGGTTCCGTCGGGTGCTCGTGGGATCGAGTCACCCGCGCCCCGCCGCGGTGCACCCCCACCGCCCTCTCCTGCAGGCAGAGCCGGGAGCAGAGGGTGGCGTGGAGCGGCGGCCACGACGGGAGGCTCGGCGATCCGAACCGTGTCGCGCCCCGACGTCGTGTCACGGACCGCCGCCGAGTCGGCGGCACGTTCCCGAGCCCTGCGCGCCGCTTCCAGGCTGTCGGCCGCTTGCGCGCTGTCGGCCGAGGCCGCGCTGTCCGGTGCAGCCAATCGAGCCGCTGCCGCGACCCGCGCGGCCTGCGCCGCGGCCAGGGAGTCGATCCGCGCGAACGAGTCGGCGACGGCATTGGCCCGCACCCGGTACTCGGACTCATGGTAGGACGCTGTCACGCCCGGCACGATCCGCGCCTCGGGTCCCTCTCCTTCACGGGAGATGTCCACGCGGGCGCTGCGCGACGGGACACCGGGATCCAGGTAGTCGTCGAAGTCCAGACTCACGGTCATGGAGTCGAGGAGCGTCGCCTTGGCGAGGACCGCCGGCGACGTGTCCGGCTCGAGGACGGAGAAGTCCAGATCGAGGACGGTGTCGGGCCCCGCGATCGAGAGCGTGGTCGAGCCCTGCGTCTCCATGCGGTCGAGGCTGTCGCTACGGTTGCGGTCGTCGAACGCGGTCACGCGGTACGCGCCGGGTGGCAGGAAGCGGAAGGCGTAGATCCCGCCCGTATCCGTCCGGGAAAGGTACGTGATCGAATCGGGGCCGAGGGCGTCGACCGTGAGGTTGTCCATCCCGTTCCCGGTAGTCCGGTCCCAGACCAGACCCGCCACCGCGGAGGCGGTGAATTCGCCGCCGGTCGAGAACACGAGTTCCACCGGCGCCCGCAGCGTGTTGCCGAACATGTCGTTGATGACGGGGAGGAGCCGCACCCGGTACACGAGGCCCGGACGGAAGCCTCCCCCCATCGTGACCTCGACCTTGTCGCGTCCGTGCGTCACCCGGACGTTCCCGGTGCGCGGGGAGACCAGCACCGCATCGTCCATGGTGCCCCGCACCGGACGCTCGCTGATGCGCTCATCGAAGCGAAAGACCACCGGGCCGCGAAACGGCTCGGTGATCGTCTCGAACGTATCCGGCTCCGTGCGGATGACCACGGGAGGCCGCCGGTCCTCCGGCCCGCCCGGAGGCGCACCCTGACGGGCGCAGGCGCCCACCAGAGCCGTACCGACCATCGCCGCGAGTACACGCGCGCCGCGAATTCCAATCCTGACCGACTTCATGGAACTCAGGAGTCACCCGCCAACGCACGCAGCTTCTCTTCGAGCTTCGTCACCTGCTCGGTGAGCGATGCGGCCTTTCCCCGCTCACGCGCCACGACCTCCTCCGGCGCTCTGGACACAAAGGCCTCGTTGTCGAGCTTCTTCGCGGTGCCTTTCAGTTGTCCGCGCAGACGCTCGATTTCACCTCCGAGGCGCGTGCGCTCATGATCGAGGTCGATTACACCTTCGAGGGGAAGGAACAGCTCCGTGCCATTCCTGAGCACCGCGTGCGCGCCGACCCCCCCGTGCCCCGCCACGACCTCGACCTCGTTGACGCGGGCGAGCCGATCGAGCGCACCGGCCTGGTCACGGACCGTGGCGACAAAAGCCTCGTCGCCGGGCGACACCCGGATGCGCACGCGCTGCCCTTCCCCGATGCCGTACTCCTTCCGCAGCCGCCGCACCTCGCCGATGAGTTCCTGGAGCGAGCCCATGCTCCGCTCGGCCGCGTCGTCGCGCGAGGCGGCATCGGCGGTCGGCCACGGCGCCACGATCAGGTCGTCCGGTCGCTCCTGGCCGCCGGGCCACGGCAGGCGGGACCAGAGCTCCGAGGTGATGAAGGGCATGACGGGATGCAGCAGACGGAACGCGCCGTCGAGCACCGTGACGAGGGTCGTACGTGCCGCCTCCCGGCTGCCGTCCGCGGAGTCGGTCCCGAGCCGACCCTTCACGAGCTCCAGATACCAGTCGCAGATCTCGCCCCAGAAGAAGTGATAGAGACCCTCCGCGACCTCGTGGAGCCGGAAGCGGTCGAGGTTGTCCGTGGTGGACGTGATGGCCTGGTCCAGTCGCGACAGGATCCAACGGTCCTCGAGATGGAGGTCATCCCGCACGTCCGACAGCGTCCGCACCGGCCCGTCGCCCAGGCTCATCAGCGCGAACCGGCCCGCATTCCAGATCTTGTTGGAAAAATTGCGCCCCACCGCGAAGGAGCCTTCGACATCTTCGTGATCCAGCGAGATGTCCGTGCCGATCGCGCAAGCGCTCACCAGGGTGTAGCGCATGGCGTCCGCTCCGTACTCGTGCACCACCGCGAGCGGGTCGATGCCGTTGCCGAGCGACTTGGACATCTTGCGGCCCTTCGCGTCCCGCACCGTGCCGTGCAGAAACACCTCGGTAAACGGAGCCTCACCCATGAACTCGTAGCCCGACATGATCATGCGTGCGACCCAGAAGAACAGGATCTCCGGGGCCGTCACCAACGTATGGCCCGGGTAGAACGCCTCCAGGTCGGGCGACTCTTTCG
>JBBSOM010000030.1:0-11594 GCA_038259715.1 Longimicrobiales bacterium | reverse complement strand
TCCCGGCCATGGACCAGGGCAAGCTCGACAACCAACGCGACGTCGTGAAGAACGAGAAGCGGCAGCGCTACGACAACCAGCCCTACGGCGACTGGGACGAGCGTCTCCAACGTCTGGTCTTCCCCCAGACCCACCCGTACCATCACACCGTCATCGGGTCGATGGAGGACCTCGACGCCGCTTCGCTCGATGACGTCGCCGCGTTCTTCCGGACCTTCTACGTTCCGGGCAACGCCGTCCTCACGGTCGTGGGCGACTTCGATCGACGCCGCGCGCTCGATCGGATCGAGCATTGGTTCGGCGAGATCCCGGCGGGCGCGCGGATCCCTCCGATTCCCGGCGAGACGGATCTGGCTCCGGTCATCGGCGAGACGGTGCGTGACCATGTCGTGACGGCGGTCCCGCTTCCGCGCGTGATCCTGGGCTTCCGGATCCCGCCTTACACCTCCGACGAATTCTATGTGGTGGAGGCGGCTCGCGCGGTGCTCGGCATGGGGCGCGCATCCCGGCTCTACCGCCGGCTGGTGCGCGAGCGGCGGGTGGCGAAGGACGTCGTGTCGTACGCGTTCCCGCTGCTGACGGGCGCGTCCGTGCTTCTGGTCTGGGCGACCGGGTATCCGGGCACCGCACCGGACGAACTGGAGCGCGCTCTCGCGGAGGAGTTGGAGGGCCTGGCCGACGTCGGCTCCGGCGAAGTCGAGCGGGCTGTGGCCCTCTCCGAGACCGATCTCGTCCGCGGTCTGGAGCAGGTCGGGGAGCGCGCGGACGTCCTGTCGATGTTCGAGCTCTTCTTTTCCGACCCCGATCGCCTGAACCATGAAGTCGATCGCCTCCGTGCGGTGCGTCCGGAGGACGTGCGCCGCTTCGCGGAGGAACGCCTGGGACCGGACAACCGGGCCGTCGTGATCTACGAGCCGGAGAAGACGTCGTGACGCACGTCGACCGCGAGAACCCACCCGCGCCTTTCGATATCCGGCCCTTCGATTTCCCGGAGGTGGATCACCGGAGGATGGACAACGGCCTCGACCTGCGTGTCGCGCGTCTGTCCCGGCTTCCGGTCGTAAGTACACAACTCTTCGTGCGGGCGGGCGAGTCGTCGCTCGACGAGGCGCATGGGGGGCTCGCGGTTCTGACGGGTGACGCGCTGGAAGGCGGCACGACGCGCCGGAGCGGCGCCGAGTTGGCGGAGCGTCTGGAGGGACTCGGGGCACGCATGGGCGTGTCCGCCGGGTGGGAGGGCATCACGATCTCGTTGTCGTGTCTGGCCGAGCGCCTCGAAGAGGCCATGGACATCCTGGTGGAGACCCTCCTCGAACCGGGGTTCCCACCCGATGAGGTCACACGGACCCGAGAGCAGCAGCTCGCCCGGATCCGTCAGCGGGAGATGGATCCGGCTTCGATCGCGTCCACGCATGCAGCCCGACGCATCTTCCGGGCGGGGGTGCCGTACGCGCGTCCCCTCAACGGTTCGGTGGGCTCGGTCGAGGGCGTCTCCCGCGACCATGTGGGGGGGTGGGCGGGGGAGTGGTTCCGACCCGGGACAGGCGGGTTGGTCGTCGTGGGCGATGTGGACGCCAATGAGATCGAGGCGCTCGCACGCGATCGGCTCGGCGCCTGGGAGGGCCACCCTCCCGCGCACGTCGGCTTTCGCGTCGCCGCCGCGACGCTCGAGCGGCGCATCTGGATCGTCGACCGGCCGGGCTCCGTCCAGTCGGAGATCCGCGTCGGGCACGTCGGCATCGCCCGGTCGGACCCCGACCACTACGCGTTGGCCGTGCTCAACACGTTGCTGGGCGGTGCGTTCACCAGCCGCCTGAACCTGAACCTCCGCGAGAAGCACGGCTTCACGTACGGTGTGCGTTCCCGGTTCTCCCTGCGTCGGCACCCTGGCTCGTTCCAGGTCAGCACGGCGGTCGGCGGCGAAGTCACGGCTGCTGCCGTCCGCGAGATCCTGTCCGAACTGGAACGGCTGGTCGAGAACGGCCCCGCTGTGGCCGAGGTCGAGGCCGCTCGCCACTACATCGCCGGCGTCTTTCCGCTCCGGCTCGAGAGCGCGGGTCAGGTCGCGAGTCATATCGTCGAGCAGATCGTCTTCGATCTGGAAGAGGACTATCATCGCACGTATCGCGACCGCATCCGCGCGGTCCGGACCGAGGACGCGGCGGCGGCGGGCCGGCGCCATATCCGTCCTTTCGAGCTTCAGATCGTCATCGCAGGCGACGCGTCGGTCATCGAGCCCGCGCTCGCCGAGCTCGGGGTCGCCGCGATCGAGGTCGTCGAGTCGGCCTGATCGCCGGCGCGACCCGCGCCCGGTGTTCCGGGCATGCAACCGTAACGACCCGGTTTCGTATCCTAGTCATGGGAGCCGCGGCGCGGGGTACGTCACCCGTCATCCCAGGAGGGGCGTGTGAAGGACTCGATCGTTCCCGGAAGGCTCGACAGCCGGCCGGTCCACCAGGGGCGCGTCGTGAAGCTGAGCGTCGACACCGTGCGCTTTCCGGACGGGTCGACCGGGGAGTTGGAGATGATCCGCCACCCCGGTGCGTCCGCGATCCTTCCCGTGGTCGGATCGTTGGAGGAGGAGGATCCCGAGGTCCTGCTCCTTCGCCAGTACCGGTATGCGGCGGGCGGCGTGATCTGGGAGGTGCCGGCCGGATTGCCGAAGGGCGCGGACGAGGCCTGGGAGGCATGCGCCGCGCGCGAACTGGAGGAGGAGACGGGCATGCGGGGAGGGCGGTTCACATCGCTCACCCGCATCCTGACGACTCCGGGCTTCACCGACGAGATGATCCATCTCTTCGCGGCCGAGAAGCTCGAAGAGGGCGAGTCCGAACTGGACGATGACGAATTTGTCGAGGTGCACCGCGTGCGTTTTTCGGAGGCGGTGGCGATGGTGCGTCGAGGGGAGATCGTCGACTGCAAGAGCGTCGCGACCATCCTCTACGCCGCGATGTTCGTGGTAGGGCGGGCGGGTGGGATGCGATGACGGCTTAGCGCGACGTGTCCACTTTTCGCCCGCTCGTACGTCATAAGGAGAGGACGCAGAGGATACACGCCGCGCCATAGGGGGTCTGCTGGCCCATGTCGCCGTGGCACGGGCCGTGCATCCCGAGTGGAATGTGGAGGAACCCCGCCAGTTTGGGCGGGGGGTCCCGAGACGAGAGAGGTGAAACGTGGCCAGGGTCAACACCAGGACCAGGAGCAGCGTCCAACGGGAAAAGGGCGACGCGTTCGAGCACCGTCGAAGGCTCTCCGAGCTCAACGACAGTGAAGTGGTCCAGACGTCGCTGGACGGGGACCCCCGGGCCTTCGGGGAGCTCGTCACTCGTTACGACCAGCGCTTGCTCAATTTCGTCTATCGGACGATCGGCGACCGGGAGCGCGGGCAGGATCTCGTACAGGAGACGTTCGTACGCGTCTACAGGCACCTGCAGCGTTTCGATCAGAGCAAGAAGTTCTCAACCTGGATCTATACGATCGCCAGCAATCTTGCCAAAAACGAACTCCGTAACCGTTCGCGCAATCCGCTGGTCCTGTTCCAGACCATCAAGAAGAACTGGGACGCCGACCACCGGCCGCTCGAGTGGGAGGACACCCAGTACAAGCCCGACGACCTGTTCCGGAAGCGCCATCTCCGTGAGAAGGTCGAGGAAGCGGTCAAGCAGCTTCCCGAGCACCACCGTATCGTCTTCGTGCTCCGTGAACTCGAGGGGAAGACGTACGAGGAGATCGCCGACATCACCGGATGCAATCTCGGCACGGTCAAGAGCCGGCTGAACCGGGCGCGCAACAACTTCGCGAGTATCATCGCACCCATGATCGACTGAGCGATCCGCTCCGGGGTTCGCGCGTTGGGTAGCGGTCCCGCCGGCCTTTGGGTCGGCGGGACCGTCGTGTGTCCGACAGCCGCACGTGGAACCCACCCGGTGGAGCGGCAGTATCACGCACGAAGCTCCGGTCCAGCGGACCGGATACGCATTTCCTGGTGACCGCGGCACGGAGGGCTCGCCCTTCATGACCTGTATCGAATTCGTCGAGGGGTTTTCGGAGTACTACGACGGCACCGCGTCGGTCGCGTATGTCGAGGCGGCGGACGCGCATCTTGATGAGTGTGCGTCGTGTCGCCGGTATCGGCATGTGGTGGAGTGCGGCTCCGAACTCGCCCGGGCGCTGCCCGCGCCCGAGATCAACGAGGATTTCGGGCCTCGGCTGCAGCACCGCCTCTACCACGTCGATGACGATGCGACGCTGCGCCCCCCAACCAGTTCGGGCTCCACGGGGTTCGCGGTGGCGGGAATGGCGGTTCTGCTGACCGCCGTGGCCTGGTCGCCGGCGCTCCGCGAGACGGCGCCTACCGTCGAGCTTGCGCCGATCGTCGTGTCCCGACCGCCTTCACCCATGCGGCTGCGCGCCTCCCGACTGTATCCCGTGCACTTCAGCGTGTCTCCGGCGACGGATGAATCGGGCCTGTGGGACGACGCATCAGCGTTACTCTTCCACTATTCCCCTTTGTACCAGCGGTATGACCGGTGGTCCACGCTGCACAACGCGGGACTCGAGCAAGACCATTAGCGGCAAGGCCGTTGGACCCCACAGAGATCTTCCGGCGTCGCTGGCCAAGGTCCGGGGCGGGGCGTTCTACCTTCACGGCGAGGACGACTTCCGCAAGGAGGAGGTCGTTCGCGCGCTCATCGAGGTCCACCTCGATCCAGAGACCCGGGACTTCAATTTCGATCCGCTGCGCGGTACCGAAGTCGATGCGGAAACGCTGGCTTCGGTGCTCGGCACCCCACCGATGATGGCCGACTGGCGGGTGGTTGTGATCCGCGAGGTCGAAGGTTTGGCGTCCAGCCCACGTGCGCGGGACATCCTCCTCGGCTTTGTGGCCAAGCGCCCTCCTGGACTGGCCCTCATCCTGTCGTGCTCGGTCCCGCAGGGCTCCAAAGCCCGTTTCTACAAGGACCTTGCGCGCACCGCCCAGGCGCTCTCGTTTCCGTCCATCACTGCCGCCGATGTCCCGGGTTGGCTGATTGGACGGGGCCGCGAGCGGTATGGCGTGGAGATCGACATCGATGCCGCACAGTCGCTGGGTGCGGCCATGGGGTCGAACCTCGGCGTGCTCACACAGGAACTCGAGAAGCTCTCGGAATTCGTCGGGGACCGGAAGCACATCGGGCTGGCCGACGTCGAAGCGGCGGGGACGAGCCTTCCGTCGCAGGATCGATGGCGTTGGTTCGACCTGGTGGGGGAGCGGAAGTTCGAGGAGGCGCTCGATTCCCTGGGTGTGCTGATGGGTCAGGGCGAAGGCGGGGTGGCGCTGGTCATCGGCTTGACGACGCACCTGCTTCGGGTCGGTATCGTCGCGGAGCGGGGCAGCCAGGCGCTCGAGGCGGTGCTCCCACCGCATCAGAAGTGGCTCGCCGGCCGGCTCGGTTCCCAGGCGCGCCGCTGGCAGCCCGGTGAGGTCGACGGGGCGCTCGAGGGCCTGCTCCATATGGATCGACTCCTGAAATCGAGTCCCCTCTCGGAGGAACATCACGTGGAGGCATGGCTTCTGGGGCTGATGGCTTTGGAGGCCGCCGCATGAGGCGTGGGCTCACGATCGGTGCGCTGGCCCTCGGCGTGCTGACGCTTGGCCTGGGCGCGATCGGTGCGGTTGCGCCGGCCGACGCCTCTGCCCAGGAGGCACCGGTTTCGCTCGATCGCGTCGAAGAGTTGACCCGTATGGGCCGCACCGAGGATGCCCGGCATCTCCTGCTCGAGTGGTGGGACACCTCCTATGCGAAGGCGTCCCGCCAGGATGTCCAGCACGCGCTCTGGCTTCGCGGAAGCCTCACCGTGGACCCGGCGCAGGCGGAACTCGACTACCAAAGGCTCGTGACCGAGTATCCGGGCGGCCCCTTTTCCGACCAGGCGCTGCTACGGTTGGCCCAGGCTGCGTTCGTTCGCGGGGACTCTGCCACCGCCGCCCAGGACGTGGCGCGCATCGCACGCGAGTACCGCGGGAGCGCGACCGCTCGTTCGGCTCAGGCATGGCTAGCGTCGGCGGGCCCCGTGATCGTCCGCGAGCAGCCCGGTCCGGGACAGCCTCCCGATACCGTGTCCGGTGCCGTAGCGGCGCTGCCTCCCGACGTGCGGGGGACCCCACCCGATACGCTCCGGTCCGGGAAAGCCGCCGAGCCCGACTCGCTCACGGCCGCAGCCGCACCGCCCGCACCCGCTGCCGGAACGGTGATATCGGAGCCCGACACGTTGACGGCGGCCGCACGTCCGCCGCGCACCGAATACATCGCGCCCCAGCCACGCTTCGCCGTTCAACTCGGTGCGTTCGCCGACCGGGGCCGGGCCGAGACGTTACGCCGGCGCGCGGCGACGGCGGGTTTCGACGCGCGGCTCGTGCTCATTCCGGGTAGCGATCTGGTGAGGGTGCGGGTCGGCGCATTTGACGAAGAGCAGGAGGCCGACGCCATATTGAGGCGACTGAAGGCTAGCGGCTTCACTGCGGCCGTGGCGCGAGATGCCCATCTGGAGAAGACCATCAGGTGATCGAGTGGCACCCATGAAACGACAGCATGGCCCGCGTGGGCAGTGGCGTGTTCTGCTTGCGGAGGACAACGACGACCACGCGCTGCTGATCGAGACGGCCATCTCTCGCGCCAGTCGGTTGCCTGTAGAGGTCGTTCGTGCCCACAACGGCACCGAGGCCATGGAGTTGGTGCGGAGCTGTTCGCCCGACGTGATCCTGCTCGATCTTCAGATGCCGGGCAGTTCCGGCCATGAGGTCCTCGAGGTGGTGAAGGCCGACGAGTCGCTCCGGCGGATCCCCGTCGCGGTCTTGACGTCGTCCGACCGTGACGCGGACGTCGCGCGGAGCTACGGGCTCGGCGGTAACCATTTCATCACCAAGCCCGCAAACCCGGTGGAACTCGAGGCCAAGCTGCGCTCGTTCTTCAAGAACGTCGAAGAATTGTCGTCGATCCGGCGCGGGTCCGGGGGTATGGACGCGACGGGCGCCAGCGCGATGGGACCCGGGAGTCTCGAGGTCCGGAAGGCGCTGATCTGGGTCGTGGTGATCGTGATCCTGATCGCACTGGCCGCTTTCGCGCACGTGGTGGGCGTGCTGTAGCAGCCCTTGGCAGCAGGGAGGCTCGCGTTTCGGACCACGTCTCCCCGGCTACACCGCCGCGAACGCGCGCTCCAGCCGTCCTCTGACGTCCTGAGCGAGCGGTAACAGGTCGTCGCGTCCGGCCACGCCCAACTGCAGGACCGGGTCGAGCACCGCGACCACCGACGTGCCCTCTTCGTCGCCCGCATAGACCACCACGTTGCACGGCAGCAGCAGGCCGATGTCCGTCTCGGCGGACAACGCCCGATGGGCCAGCGGCGGACTGCAGGCGCCCAGGATTCGGTAGGGGCGGAAGTCGACGTCGAGCTTCTTCTTCAGCGTCGCTTTCACGTCGATCTCGGTGAGGATTCCGAAGCCCTCCGTCTGGAGGGCCGTCCGGACGCGCGCGTCGGCCTCGTCGACGGACGCGTGAATGGTCTTCTTCATCCCGTAGGCCAACTCTGTATCCATGGCTCGATGATTCCTTTTGCAGTTGTCACGACCTTTGCGACTCCGGTATCCTTGGAGTTCCATGCCGTCGACCGAAGATACCCCAATGATGCAGCAATGGCGTGAGGCCAAGTCCCGCCATCGGGACGCCCTCCTGTTCTTCCGGGTCGGGGACTTCTACGAGCTGTTCCATTCGGACGCGGAGGAGGGTGCGCGTCTCCTCGGCCTCACGCTGACGTCGCGCAACAACGGAGCAGCGGCCGGCGTCCCGCTGGCGGGCGTACCCGCAAAGGCGCTCGACGACTACCTCGCCCGTCTGGTCAAGCTGGGCCGGAGGGTGGCGATCTGCGATCAGGTCGAGGACCCCGCTCTCGCGAACGGGATCGTCCGGCGTGAGGTGACCGAGATGGTCACACCCGGCACGGTGCTCGCGGATAGCCTGCTTGCGGAGCGGCGTAACAACTTCCTGGTGTGCCTGGCACCGGATGGAGGCGATGCCTGGGGGATGGCCGCGCTCGACGTGTCCACAGGCGAAGTCACGGCGCAGCGCGTTCCGACGGACGAGTTGCGCGCCGAGTTGGGACGGCTCGAAGCGGCGGAGTTGCTTCTGCCGCGGTCCCTGGAAGACCGCGAAGCGGGGCGGGGCCGCGGCCAGACGCTTCCGGACATCGGGGCGGGCCCGATGCGAACCTATCGTGACGACTGGATGTTCGAGACCGACGTGTGCGCCGACGAACTGCTCAGGCTCTACTCGGTGAAGTCGCTCGAGGGCTTCGGCTTTCAGCCCTCCGACGATGCGTTGCTGCGGGCGGGCGGGGCGCTCATCCAGTACCTGCGGGAGATCCGCCCGGCGGGCGTGGTCCACCTGCGTCCGATCCGCATCCGGCGTCCCGGCCACGTCATGCTTCTGGATGAGATGACGCGCAGAAACCTCGAACTCGTCGAGGCACTTCGGCCGCCCTCGGGGCAGGAGGCGGGCGGCGGCACGCTGCTGGCCGTGCTCGACGAGACCACGACGCCGATGGGCGCACGGCTCTTACGCCGTTGGATCCTGGAGCCACTCATCGTGGCGGAGGAGATCTGGCGGCGGCAGGAGGCCGTCGGCGAACTCTTCAACACCCCCGAACTACGTACCCGCATTTCGAACGCCATGAAGGGGATCAGCGATCTCGAGCGGGTGGCCGGCAAGGTGGGCACGGGGCGGGTCGCTCCACGCGACCTCCTGGGCCTGCGCCGGTCCCTCGCGCGGCTGCCCGAGCTCCGTGCCGCCGGGGCCGAGGCCTCCGCCGAGCTGCTCCGGGTCCTGACGACGGATCTGGACTGCCTGGAAGACGTGGCCGACCTGCTGGCCTCCTCCATCGCGGAGGAGCCTCCCGCCACGATGCAGGAGGGAGGGGTGATCCGCGCGGGGTGGTCCGGCGAACTCGACGATCTGCGGAACACGCGCGACGGCGCCGTCGACTTCATCGCGACGCTGCAGGCGCGGGAGCGCGAACGCACCGGGATCCACTCGCTCAAGGTCGGCTTCAACAAGGTCTTCGGCTATTACCTGGAAGTGACCCGGACGAAACTGGACCGGGTACCCGACGACTACGTCCGCAAGCAGACGTTGACCAACGCCGAGCGCTACTTCACGCCGGAGCTCAAGGGGTGGGAGGAGAAGGTCTTCGGCGCCGAGGACCGTATCGCGCAGATCGAGGCCGAACTCTTCGCGGATGTGCGCGCGCGCGTGTCGAAGGAAGTATCCCGCCTGCAGGAGGCGGGGGCGCGTGTCGCCTCTCTCGACGTTCTGGCCACGCTCGCACGGGTCGCGGAGCGGCATGGGTACGTGCGTCCCGAGGTGCACACCGGCTTCGAGCTCTTGGTGCGTGCCGGCCGTCATCCGGTGGTCGAGACGATGATGCCTCGTGAAGAGTTCATCCCGAACGACCTCCGCCTCGACGACGACGGGTGGATCGTGGTCCTCACGGGCCCGAACATGGCCGGTAAGAGCACCGTGCTGCGCCAGATCGGCCTCATTCAGCTCCTGGCGCAGATGGGCTCGTTCGTGCCCGCCGACGCGGCTCGCCTCCCGGTGACGGACCGGATCTTCACGCGCGTGGGGGCGTCCGATAACCTCGCGCGCGGCCAGTCCACGTTCATGGTCGAGATGAGCGAGACCTCGGCCATCGTCCATGGGGCGACCGAGCGCTCTCTGGTCCTTCTGGACGAGATCGGGCGTGGCACGTCGACCTACGACGGTGTGTCCATCGCCTGGGCGGTCACGGAGTATGTACACGAGGAGTTGGGCGCCAAGACCATCTTCGCCACGCACTACCACGAGTTGACGCAGCTCGGGGACCTGCTGCCCGGCGTGAAGAACATGAACGTCGCGGTGCGCGAGGTCGGTGAGGACATCGTCTTTCTTCGTCGGTTGGTGGAGGGAGGGGCGGACCGCTCGTACGGAATCCAGGTCGCGCGCCTGGCGGGTCTGCCCGCAGACATCATCGCGCGCGCCCGGGAACTTTTGGCCGAGTTGGAAGGAACACATACCCACGGGGGAGAAGGCCTCGGCCGGCGCGGCGCGCTCCGGCCCCGCTCTGAGGCCCCTCTGGACCAGTTGTCGTTTTTTCAGGTGGAGCATCCTGTCGTGAGTCGGTTGCGCGCGCTCGATCCGGACGCCCTCACGCCGCGGGAAGCTCTGGACCTCCTGTACGAGCTCGGGAGAGAGGCGAAGAGGTAGGCGTTTGAGGCGCACCATCACGACCGTGGTACTGCTCCTGACCGGAGCGGCGTGCCGAGGCGAAGGGGAGATCCAGCAGCCGGCCCCGCTCTACGGCGACGTCCCGATCAACTATCCGATCCAGCTCTGGGATCAGGACATGGAGGGCGAAACGCTTCTTCGTGTTCGCGTCACCGATACCGGACAGGTCGATAGCGTCGAGGTCGCGGAGTCGTCCGGGATGGCCGCGTTCGATTCGGCCGCCGCGCAGGGCGCCAAGGATCTACGCTTCCGTCCGGCCCGTCGCAGAGGGAAGCGGATCGAGGTCTGGGCCAAGGTTCCCGTCCATTTCTCGAAGCGGCCCCGGCCGGATACCATCGGTGTGCGCCTACCCCTCGACTGAATGCGTGGGTAGGGCGCTCCGCCGGGACCGGTAACCTACTGGATTCCAACGGAGGCTCTCGCCAGGTTCCCGTTGTCGTGTCCCTCACACCCGCCCCGGAGCCACCGCGAAATGTCCGAACGCCATCGCCGTCCCTACGACGACGTCGCCCAGATGATCGGTTGGACTCCCATGGTACGGCTGAACCGCGTCACCGACGGCGCCAGGACCCCCGTATACGGTAAGGCCGAATTCATGAACCCGGGCGGGTCCGTGAAGGATCGGATCGGGCTGGCCATGATCGAGGCGGCCGAGGCGGAAGGGCGTTTGCAGCCGGGCGGCATCATTGTCGAGGGCACCAGTGGGAACACCGGGCTGGCGCTCGCCATGGCGGCGGCGATCAAGGGCTATCGGTGCATCTTCACGATGCCCGACAAGATGAGCCATGAGAAGGTGAAGCTCCTGCGGGCCTTCGGCGCCGAGGTCATCATCACCCCTACCGCCGTCCCGCCGGACCACCCCGAGAACTACGTGGTCAAGGCCAGGACCATCGCGGAGGAGACCCCTGGCGCGGTCCTTGCCAATCAGTTCTACAACCCGGCGAATCCGGAGGCGCACTACCGCACCACGGGGCCGGAGTTGTGGGAGCAGAGCGAGGGCCGGATCACACACTTCTTCGCCGGGGCGGGCACCGGGGGCACGATCAGCGGTACGGCCCGCTATCTCAAGGAGAAGAACCCCGACGTGAGAATCGTGGGCGTGGACCCTGAGGGCTCGATGATCGCGCCTTTCTTTCACACCGGCACCAGGATCGAGGGGTACCCGTACAAGGTCGAGGGGCTCGGGAACGACAAGATCCCGGGCACGCTCGATCTGGAACTCATCGACGATTACGTGACGGTGAGCGACGCGGACTCCTTCCTCATGGCGCGCCGCATGACCCGTGAGGAGGGACT
>JBBSOM010000029.1:0-11617 GCA_038259715.1 Longimicrobiales bacterium | reverse complement strand
GGAAGGTGCCACCGCCCCTGGCGGGCGCGAGTACGCACCTCATGCTGCTCCACCTCTCGGGCCACCTCATGTGGCATCTGGGCCAGATCGACTACCACCGGCGACTGTTGAGCTGAGCGCAGTGCCGTTGCCTATGGACGGCATGCCGCATCGGTATTCTGAGTGACGACTCGGGGGTGTTCACGAAGCGGGGCCGTGGGTACGTCCAACTTTTCTTTTCCCTCGATGAGGCCCAGCGCCGGGTGGAGGACTTCGTCCGCTGGTACAACACCCGGCACCTGCACAGGCGCGATCCGTTTCGTGACGCCCGATCAGCGTCACTTCGGGCAGGAGGAAGCCATTCTGGCCAGCCGCCAGCGGGACTACGAAGAAGCCTGGCGCCGCAACCCCGAGCGCTGGTCCGGCCCCGTACGGGACTGGACCCTGTCGGGGAGGTCCGCCTCAACCCGGAGCGCCAAACGGCCCAGAATAACGAACGGAGTGACGCTGCGTGATCAACTCATGCGACGACTACTTTGACACCTGGCTGAGGCTGGGTGTGTCAAGTACGTTATTGCCTTAATTAGGCTGCAGCTTGACCGTACGCACACGGCGGAGCACACTTCTCCGACCTCTCAAGATAAACGGAGCGACGCGATGTTTATCGAATTGCGTGTGCCCCTCCAGGTCTTTCTCACGAACCTGCGCTCGCGGCTCAAACAGCTCGCGATCGCGCGTACCGATCCTCTGCCGCTGGCCGACAGCGGCGTCGATCTGCCGGGCTGCGCTGGCGTCCCGATCTGGCTCGACCGCATCCAGGTCTGGGACGGCACGATCATCAGCGCCACGAGCGATTCGACCCTGGAGATCCTCCAGCCCATCGACATCTTCATTGTCTCCGAGCCCGCGCTGGTGTCGCACAACGCGGCGCCGACGCCGCCGTGCTGGCAGCGCACGGTCGTGGCGGTGTTCGAGCTCTCGACGTTCGTTGACGGCGACGGGCCAAAAATGTGCCTGTCGTTCACGGAGTTCCGGCCCGGCACCGACGTGGCGCCTCCGATCATCGACTTTCTCAACACCACGGTCACGACCGACGTACCGCAGCTTCAGCTGGTCTGCCAAACGCTGAACATCGGCCTGCTCGAGACCATGTTCGGCGGCCAACCGCCGGCAGTCACTAACGTGGCGCTGGCGATCAACGGCAATGACCGCATCGCGCTGCGGCTGGACTTCGATCTGCAGGGAGTTGGGCTCTCGTCGGGCGAATTGGCCGTCGCGCAGGCGGTGCAGACGGCGCAACGCGACAACTTCGTCAGTGGGTACTTCCTCGCCGACGATTCGTCCAAGGACTGGACGATGCAGGTGCACGCGCTGCTGCTGCGCCAAGCCGCGAGAGCCCAGCTGCTCTCGGCGCTGGAAGGCCAGCAGGCCACCTTTGCGCTCGAGGCGGGCCCGAGCACGGAGTTCCTGCTCGGCTCGGACGGTGTCGGCCGCGTCGAGATCGATTTCTCCGGCGAGGTCATCGACGCCTGCCAGTGTGCCTGGGACATGATCGATCTCGACGTCGATGTGCACACGACGCTGTACTTCACGCTGCCGCAGCCGGACACGCTCCACGGCGAGTTGGACATCGAGTTCGACTTGTCGGACATCGAGGTGTTTTGCTGCGCGGTGACGAGTAGCTTGCTGTGGTTCATGGTCGGGCAGGCTTGGCTCGACCACGACCAGATGTCGGCCGAGGCGTTTGCCGGCGCCACTGTCGCGCAGCTCACCCTCGGCCCGATCTTTATCACGCTGGGCTTCATGGCGCTCGCGCACGGCCTGGCCGCCAGCCAGTTTGACCCCGGCGGCACTTGGATCAAGACGTCGCCGGGCGATGACGACCCACTCGTCTACGAGCGGGACTGGAAGGCCAAGCTCGGCGATCTGGGGTTTGGCAAGATGACGATTACCGGCATGCACGGCGTCAACAGCAATGAGACACAAGGCTTGGCGATGTCCGGCACGCTGGTGCCGCCCAGGGAGCGCAGCGACCCGCATCTGGTGATTGATGCCGATTCCGAGTTCGTCGTCAGCTTCGCGGACCCGTGCGCGGTTGATCCGATGCTGCAGGCCGAATGGCATCTGTGGCTCAATTCGTCGCCCGGTGGCGTCCACCACATCACGACTCCGATCGAGGTCTTCGACGTGCGCATCGTCGACGGCAGCGACCCGCTGAACCAGTTCGCCCCGTTCCTGCAGCACGACGGCAGCACGGCGTGGATCTACGTGCCGCTGACCGCCCTCAAAACCAGCTACGCTGCTGCACCGTATGCGCCGAAGCTCCTGGTGATTACCAGTGGCGGCGTGCGCATCCTCACGCTGCCGATGCTGCCCGCCTGGACGCCGCAGCAGGTGAACGATGCGCTCGCCGCGAACGCACTCTGGCGCGTCGTTGGCTGCCACGACTGGGGCAACCCCACCGATCCGTTCTGGCACGGCGGCCGCGTGAATCCGAAGTGGCTGGTGGATCCCGGCCCCGACAGCATCAACTGGCAAGTCTGGAGCATCGGCGTCAAGGGCATGGTGCCCGGCGACGCATTGCGGGTCGAGACAAGCGCCGGGCAGGTGCTGCAAACGGTCCGGGTCGGCGACGGCACCGGCGCGGCCTGGAGCGGTGTCTTTGCGCCCGGCACCGAGCTGTCGATGTTCAGCATGAAGGAGGCGGACCAGCCGAGCAGTTCGCCGCAGCTGCGGGCGATGTCGGGTTCGTTCTTGCCGCCGTTGAGGCTGACGACGGCCAACCTGGCGTCCACGCTGCGAGAGCTGACGGCCGCCACGCGTGGCGAGGTGATAGCGCCTCCGGTGTTCGACGCGCGGCATACGATCGACATGCGCCAGCGTGCGCTCCGCCCGCTGGCGCAACTCGACGCCGCCTGGGGCGTGCGATCGCTGCTCGCGACACGCGTCAACGACGCCCCGGCATTGATCGTGGCCGATCACAACGGCGCCTCGGTGTGGGCGATCGATCGCCCGGAGGCCCCGCGCCACATCGCCCGCCGCACGCTACAAAATCTGCAGCGCGCCTTCGTCTGGCAGGGTTCGGTTTGGCTGGTGGGTGGCGGGCGGCTGACCTCGTTGCGCGGCGACGAGGGCGCCACGGCCCCGTGCTGCGGCGAGGCCATCCTCGATGCCGACGCCTGCGGCACGCACCGGTTCGCGCTCACCTCGCGCGCGCTGTGGCACAGAGACTCCCTCGGCGCGCCCGAGCGCTGGCTGCGCGATACGCGGGCCGATCGGCTGGCTGTGCACAGGCAGTCGCTGGCGCTCGCCGACGAGACCGGCGTGCTGATCGTGCCGCGCCACGGTGCGCGGCGAGCTGCGCCGCTCGAGCGCATGGCGCTGCGCGGCGTGCGATCGCTTGAGGCCTGCGAAGGCCCCGGCGACAGCTACCGGGCGGTCGATGAGAAAGGTCACGTCTGGCGTCTCAGCATGACCGGTGGGCGGGTCGGCTTCAATGCGGATTCTGACGACCCACCGCAACTCGTCGCCCGCAGCGGTACGCTGCTGGCGATCGCACGAGAGGATGCGCGCACGGTGATGTTGGGCCGCCTGGGCCACACGCGGCTTCTGCGGCGCTGAGCGCGACGCTGGCCTACCTCGGCGATCTTGTTACGTCGCGGGCGCCTCGGCCGCAGCGAGAAGGTTGCACACGTGGACGCACGATCGCGGAGCCCGAGCGCTCACATGGTGATACAAGGTGGACAGCAAAAGTTGTTGCCGGCTTCTCGTGACTAGAGCTGAGCGGATGCTGCCGTTCCGGCTCACGCGCCGTACCTCGCAGTGCAGGGATGGGAAGTCCAACCGAAGGTGCCGCCGCCCCTGGAGGGCGCGAGTACGCATCTCATGCTGCTCCACCTCTCCGGCCACCTCATGTGGCATCGGGCCAGTGGCATCTGGGCCAGATCGACTACCACCGGCGTTTGCTGGGCTGAGCGCAGACGCCGTTACTTTTGGCTCTCCCGGGGAGGGGGTGCGGACAGGAACCCTGCGGGGCGCCGCTAGAAGCGCGGGCGCGTGGTACCAAGATCGGCGCCGGGTGGCGATGGCCGGGAGCACGTCGGACGCAGGCCCGGGGGGGCACCTTCTCCATCGCTCGATCCTACCCCACCCCCTCCGGCGCCCTGAACCATACTTCGTCCGGCACGTCCTCGACTCGTTTCCACCGGGCGCTTGCCGTCCTCCAGTCCGGCTCCACACCGCGACGGCGATTCGCAGCCATCAGGGCGTCGGCGTTGCCGGGAGCGGGCGGCATCCACCCGCCGTCGAAGTGCTCGCGACCGCGCGGATCGATGAATACCGGCCGCCCGGCTCCCCACCACACTACCCGCCATCCTCCTTCGTGCAGCAGTCTGTGGTGCACCCTACACGCCAAGATCACATTCCCAAGGTTGGTCTCCCCGCCGTCCGCCCAGTGCTCCACATGATGCGCGTCGGTGAAATGGAGTCCGCACCCTGGAAACCGACAGCCGCGGTCGCGCGTCTCCAGTGCGCGCCGGAGCGCAGGAGGAATCGTGCGCGTCTTTCGTCCCACATCGAGCACGGAGCCGTCGGGCGCGTGTGTGACCCGGACCCGCGACGCGTCGCACGACACCCGCCGGCACGTTTCAGCTGCAACGCGTGTGCCGTCGTCGAGGTGGGATCGCGGCCCCGGGTCGAGGCAGGTAGGGTCATTCTCCCCACGCGTCCCCGCTTCCGTCAGCGTCGCCTGGGTCAGCGTCGCCTCCTCCACGTGCAGCACGACCTGAAAGCGCTCGGCGCGGGTTCCGGAGATCGGGGCTGTTTCGGCACCGGCGCCCTCGACCGCCTTTCCCTCAACGGTTCCGCTCCCCCCACCCTCGGCGCCGTCTGCCCCGCCGAATCCCGCGGCCAGCGCGCGTTCCGCGAGCAGCCCGAGAGCGTCCGCCCGCCGCTGCGCCGCGGCCCTCCGGGTCTCGTCTTCGCCGGACAGTGCGGCGCAGGCTTTCGCGGCCGCCGCGCTCCTCCGGTCCCTGCGGTAGAGTGCGTCGCCCGCGGCTTCGATCGCACGCATCAGGACGGCGGCCACTTCGGGTTCGAGTCGCCCCTTCACCCGGTACATGCCGTCGTCGTCCGGAAAGACCGAGAAGGTCCGGGTCTCGTGCCGTTCCCTCTCACGCGTCGCCTCGTCCTTTCGGCGGCCCAGCCTCCAACTGCGCACGACCCGCTCGAGCTGCGCGGTGGTGCAGCCGCTCGCGAGCTCCAGCAAGTCGGCTTCGTTCTCGGGCGTCGCGATGCGCGTCAGCGCGCGGACCTGCGAGAACGACAATTCGCCCCGCTCCATGCACGCGCTGGTGGCGGGTAGATCCACGAGCACGCGTGCCGTTCGGACCTTCTCCCGCGCGGCGCCCAGGTCGATGCCCGTCCGGAAGGCGAGCCAATGCGCGCAGGACCGGTGTCCGTCGCGTTCCCACCCGCGCCGACCGTCGAAGTCGGCGATGAGCACGAGCATCCGGTGCGTGGCCGCATGGATATGTGCGGCCAACACGGCGATCTCGTCGCCGAGCGCCTCGATGGCGTCGTCTTCGTCGAGCGCGGGGACATCAACACTCGTCGCGGCTTCGTACGCCGCCGGCGCCGCCTCGTGAACGACGCCCCATGGCGTGGTGGGCCGGCGCCAGCCCTGTACGTCGCGGTGGCCGGCGGCATCAAAACGGGCAGAAGGGGCCGCACGCGCGGCACAAACGGAGTGAACGGAACGGGATTCAAGCTCACGAAGCACGGGGAGGCCTCCTTCTCGGGGACACCGAAGACACCCCGAAATATAAGGCCGGGTCGGACGACCCCCTGACGTGACCGAGACGGCCTGAAACGGCCATCGGAGGCCTCAAGAGCTCGACCTGTGCGTCCACGAATGGCACGAAGGCCAGGAGGCCCGGCCCCCGCCACCTCCATTCTCCATGGCGGGTCCCGCCGACTCCGGCCCTGAAAAGTTGTCCATGTCTGGATGGGACGACTTCGACAGGTAGCTCGGGAAGGGTCGAGCCCGCCGTGAGTCTGGAGCGACGCTTCTCCCCACAGGATGCGTAGCACGCCTCTCGGCCGGGTGCGCAGTACGCCTCCCCATCGGGCACGCGACACGCCTCTCGACCCAACTCGCGTGCCGCCTACCCGAGCCGCGTCACGACAGCCGCCGGGACGCTTCAGCTGAAAGGCGCGTCCCGTCGTGGAGGTGAGATCGCAGCCGCGAGCCGGCGCAACCCGCTTCGCGACGCCGACTTGAAGTTGGATCCGTGGCGCCACAATCTTGGCCGCCTCCCTTCCATCGCGGGCTACGAAGAGCTAGGCAGGCTGCGGAGGAAAGCCAGCAGGCTGCGTAGGAAAGCCGGCAGGCGGCCAAGCATCGCCCGCACCGCTGCCGCCGCCCCCGCCTCGCGGTCCCCCGCCGCCCTCAGCGCCGCGTCATCTCCCCTCCGGAACTCCCCGGCCCCGACTCTCGTAGGGGGAGCATGTGGGTCGTGGAAGTGTTCGGAAATGGGACGCACCTTCCCGAAGGTGGCACGAATCCTTCCCTCCAAATCACTTCAGTCAACACATGGTAAAGCGTTGCACCTAAGTTATATAGGTCAGTGACAAGGACCCTGGCACGACCCTTCCATAGTGTAAGAGCGTACCACACGAGCGAGTCCGTCCGGCCGGAGGGATTATGGGGTGGGGATGGGACGGGCCGGTGATCAGCCTGCCGGCTCCGGTTGGACGATTCGCTCGCACGAGAACAAACACCATCCATATCGAGACGGGATGAAGCAGGCGTGAAAATGTCGATGAAAACCGAGGTACGGACATGGACCAGCGAGGCAAGCGTCTCCCGGGTGCTTGCCGCGGCCCTGGTGCTCCTCGGGCTGGCAGCTACGGCACTCGCCGGGCAGACGGTTCCGAAGCAGTTGACGCTCGACGAGGCGATTCGGTTGGCGCGGGACTACAACCCGACGTACCGGAGCACGGAGAACGACCGTCCCTCGGCCGACTGGCAGACACGGGAAGCGTATTCCGCGTTCCTGCCCACGGTGAAC
The DNA here is from genome assembly GCA_038259715.1 of Longimicrobiales bacterium. Classification (GTDB taxonomy): domain Bacteria; phylum Gemmatimonadota; class Gemmatimonadetes; order Longimicrobiales; family Gaopeijiaceae; genus SZUA-318. The sequence goes on along the minus strand of JBBSOM010000029.1, from coordinate 4,568 downwards.
GCGGGTTCGAGCGCCACCTGGCAGCAGGGTGGTAAGCAGTACGTCGGGAGCGTCAGCGTGGGCGACGAAACGGCGGGCACGGACTTCTATCAGTCCTATTACCGCCTGAGCGCGAACTGGCAGCTCAACGGAAACACCATCTTCGGGGTTCCGGCGGCTCGGGCGAACCGGAAGGCGGTCGACGCCCGCATCACGGCCGCGGAGTTCAACCTCGAGTCCCAGGTCGCGCTCCAGTACATGGCGGTGCTCCGCGGCCAGGATGGCGTCGACGTGGCGCAGCGCCAGGTGGATCGCGCCGAGCAGAACAAGAAGATCGTGGAGACGCGTGTCAGCTCCGGCGCCGCCGCGGGAACGGAAGGGAAGCAGGCGGAAATAGACCTGGGACGGGCCCAGGTGGCGCTGATCCAGGCCCGGCGTCAGTTCCGGGACGCGACTGCGCTGTTGGGGGAGCAGATGGGCGTCCCGCTGCCGGAGGACACGGAACTCGCCAGCGAGTTCAAGGTCTTCGAGCCCACGTGGACCCTCGAGGATCTCCTCGGACGGGCATTGGACGGGCACCCATCCCTCCGGGCGTACCGGGCGCAGGAGAGCGCGGCCCGTGCCCAGGCGAGACAGGCGGGGAGCCAGTACTTCCCGTCGTTCAACCTGAGCACGAGCCTGCAGGGCACCACCGTGCAGGCCACCAACAAGGGCTATGTCCTTGGGAGCACGAAGAGTGACGCCGCGAATCGGGTCCTGTCGTGCCAGCGCAGCAACGCCATCGCGGGAGCGATCCCGTCGTATCCTGGCGCAACGGTTCAGGACTGTTCGCGCTTCGCCTACACGGACGCGATGGGGCAGGCGAGCCTGGCGGCCAACAGCGTCTTCCCGTTCGACTACAACAAGCTGCCGATCGCGGTGACGTTCAGCGTTTCGATCCCGGTCTTCACGGGCTTCAGCCGGCAGCGGCAGCTCTCCGAGGCGAACAACGCCGCCGAGGACGCCAAGTACGGCCGCCGGGCAGAGGAGCTACGTCTCCGCACGGCGGTTACGCAGGCGTATGGCAACCTCACCGCGGCGTACGAAGCCGTCCAGATCGAGGAACGCAACCGGAATCTCGCCGACGAGCAGCTCGACATGCAGCAGCGCCGTTATGCGCTGGGCGCCGCGGGCCTGTTGGAACTTCTCGACGCGCAGACGACCGCGACCACGGCAGACCAGGCCTACCTCAATGCGCTGTACGACTTCCATCTGAACCTGATCCAGCTCGAGGCCGCCGTTGGGCAGCCACTCCGCCCAGAGCGGGGCTCCATGAACGACGACTCCGGTCTCTAAGCACAAGGAACCACCCGTGGACATCATCCGCGATACGAAGCCGCAGAGGAAGAAGAAGAGGCTGTTCTGGATCGGAGGCGCCATCGCAGGCCTCGCGATCATCACGTTCGGGATCCAGAGCCTGCCGTCGGCGGCGCCGAGCGTCGACGGCGCCGTCGTGTGGCGGGACACCGTCGAACAGGGCACGATGGTCCGACAGGTGCGAGGACCGGGAACGCTCATTCCCGAGCAGATGCGCTGGATCACCGCCGTGACCGCCGGTCGCATCGAGCAGATCATTTCGCTGCCCGGCACCAACGTGAAGGCCGGCGACGTGATCATGCGCATGAGCAATCCCGACGTCGACATGCAGCTTCTGACGGCACAGCAGCAGCTCAGCCAGGCCCAGGCGGCGCTGGCGCAGTTGCGCGCCACGCTGCAGACGCAGGAGCTGACGCAGCGAGGCACGGTGGCCACCGTGCGCACGCAGTCCCTCGACGCGAAGCGTGTCTACGAGACCAACCAGAAGCTCTTCGACGAGAACCCGGACCTGGTGGCCCGGGCGGACCTCGACCGATCGAAGGAGTCGATGGAGGAACTCCGGACGCGCATGCAACTCGAGGAGGACCGCCTCAAGGTCATGGAGAGCACACAGGGCGAGCAGATCGAATCGCAGCAGGAGCAGATCCATCGTCTCGACGAATTGGTCACGTTCAACCGGGATCGACTGGGCTCCATGCAGGTGAAGGCTCCGGTGGCCGGCGTGCTCGCGCCCCTCGACATCCCGCTGCAGGAAGGCCAGTGGGTGCAGTCCGGCCAGAATCTGTCGCGGGTGGTGGTGCCGGGCCGACTGAAGGCGGAGATCCGGATCCCGCAGACGCAGGCCCAGGACATCGCGGTGGGGCAGCAGGCGCTGATCGACACGCGCACGGACACGATCATGGGTAAGGTGGTGCGCATAGACCCGGCCGTGCGCAACGGGACCGTGACCATCGACGTGGCGCTTCCGCCCAACCTGCCGCCGTCGGCGCGCCCGGACCTGAGCGTGGACGGCAACGTGATCATCGACCGGCTCGAGAACGTCGTCTACGTGGGACGACCGACGTTCGGGCAGGCCAATGCGCGGGTCAGCATCTTCAAGCTGACACCGGATCAGGACTACGCGGACCGCGTGACGATCCAACTCGGCGCCAGTTCCGTGAACGAGATGGAGGTGAAGGACGGGCTCAAGCCCGGCGACGTGGTGATCCTGTCTGACATGTCCCGATGGGACGGGTTCGACCGGGTGAAGATCAAGAATTGACGGAACAACGACAGCACTCCAACGGGAAGAGGGGAAGCAGATGGCTGCAGACGCGCTGATCAAGCTGGAGGGCCTGAGCAAGGTCTTCTACACGGAGGAGGTCGAGACGCATGCCCTCTCCAACATCAACATGGAGATCAGACCGGGCGAATTCGTGTCGATCGCCGGTCCCTCCGGGTGCGGAAAGACGACGCTTCTGTCCATCCTCGGCCTTCTGGACTCGCCGACGGCCGGCAGGTACCTGCTCGACGGCGAGCCCGTGGAGAACCTGAGTGCGAGCCAGCGGGCCAAGATCCGCAACCAGGCGATCGGCTTCATCTTCCAGGCCTTCAACCTGATCGGGGACCTCACCGTCTACGAGAACGTGGAGCTCCCGTTGACGTATCGCGGCATGCCGGGGTCGGAGCGGAAGGAGCGCTCGCAGGTGGCGCTGGAGCGCGTGGGTATGGCCCACCGTATGGGGCACTATCCCAGCCAGCTCTCCGGCGGTCAGCAGCAGCGCGTCGCGGTGGCTCGCGCCATCGTGGGCAGGCCGCTCATCATCCTGGCCGACGAGCCGACCGGTAACCTGGACTCGAAGAACGGCAACGCGGTCATGGAACTCATGCAGGAGTTGCACGCCGACGGCGCGACGATCTGTATGGTCACGCACGATCCGCGCTACGCGCACGAGGCGGACCGGTCCATCCACCTCTTCGATGGTCAGGTCGTGAGCGAAGATGACGCGCGGCGGGCCCAGGAGCTCGGGGAAGCTGGATTCGACGTGCAGCGATAGCGGGACGGAGCGCCGCTCGTGGACGCCGCCTGGTCCGACTTCCGCCACGCCCTCCGCCAGATTCGCCGCCGCCCGATCTTCGCGATCGTCGCGGCGCTTTCGCTGGCCATCGGGGTGGGCGCGAACACCGCGATCTTCAACGCCGCCAGCGCGCTCCTGCTTCGGCCTGTGCCGGGGGTTGCCGACCCGGACCGTGTCGTCGAGATCGGCCGAAGCCAACAGGGGCACGGCTTCGACACGTTCGCGTACCCAGACTACCAGGACCTCGAACAGGGCGTCTCCGCATTCGCGTCCACGGCCGGGTACGAGTATGGCAAGCTGGCGCTGAGCCAAGGAGGGGAGGGGGAGCGCATCTCGGCATCCTTTGTCGAACCGTCGTACTTCGACGTCATGGAGGTCCATCCCGCGCGGGGGCGTTTCTTCACGCCGCAGGAGAACGCTCCCGGAAGCGCCCCTACGGTCGCCGTCCTCAGCCACGACTTCTTCATGAATCGGCTCGGGGGGGACCCGAGCCTGATCGGCTCGACCGTCCGTCTCAACCGGGTGGCGTTCACGGTGGTCGGCGTCACGCCGCCGACGTTCCACGGCCACGTCATCGCGTTTCAGCCGGATGTCTATGTCCCGCTCCGGTCGATCCCGCTCCTCCAGGACGGGCGGGACGACTTCGACCAGCGGAATTCGAGCTGGCACATGGCCGTGGCCCGGCTGGCGCCAGGCGCCACGATCGAGGAGGCCGGCGTCCAGGTGAAGGGGGTTTATGCCCGCCTGGCCGAGGCGTATCCGGATACGAACAAGAACCGGAGCGGGTCCGTCGTGAGCCTCGGGCTCGTCCCGGGGGCCGGCCGCGGGCCGGTGAAAGCCTTCATCGGCGTGCTCATGGGCATGGTGGGGCTCATCCTTCTGGTGACGTGCGCCAACGTGGCCGGCATGTTCGTAGCGCGGGCCAGCGCCCGGGAGAAGGAGATCGCCGTCCGTCTGGCGCTGGGCGCGGGGCGCCGCCGGCTGGTGCGCCAGTTGCTCACCGAGTCGTTGACGATCTTCGTCCTCGGCGGCGCGGCCGGTACCGCCCTGGGAACCGGGCTCCTGGCGCTCGCGCCCATCGACCGCCTGCCGGTGCCCATTCCCCTCCATGTGGACCTGTCGCCGGATTGGCACGTCCTCCTGTTCGCGGCGGGCGTGACGCTGGTCACGGGCCTG
>JBBSOM010000028.1:0-11670 GCA_038259715.1 Longimicrobiales bacterium | reverse complement strand
ATGCGCGAGCCGGTGGCCGACTCGGGGGACGAGGAGGGCCTGCGCGCGGACCTCCGTCCCTATCAGCGCCGCGGAGTCGCCTGGCTCCACTTTCTGACGCGCATGGGCCTCGGCGCTTGCCTGGCCGACGACATGGGCCTGGGCAAGACGGTCCAGGTACTGGCGCTGCTCCTGCGCGCACGTCGGGACGATTCGGCGACGGGGCCCTCGCTCCTCGTGGTGCCGGCGTCGCTCATGGGCAACTGGGACGCCGAGGCCGCACGTTTTGCGCCCACCCTGCGCCTGGCGTTCCTTCACCCGGCCCGGACCGACCGGGACGCGCTGGAACGCATCGCGCAGGACCCCCGTCGGGAGTTGGCCGACGTCGACCTGGCCGTTACCACGTATGCGATGCTCGCGCGCCAACCGTGGCTTGCGGAGATGAAGTGGCGGGTGGTGATCCTGGACGAGGCACAGGCCATCAAGAACCCCGGAACCGCGCAGGCGCGCGCGGCCAAGAAGGTGCCGGCCCGCGCACGGATCGCTCTGACCGGTACGCCGGTGGAGAACCGGCTCGGCGACCTCTGGTCGATTTTTGATTTTCTCAACCCCGGGCTCCTGGGGTCCGCGGGCACCTTTAAGACCTTTGTCCGGTCGATGGAGACTCGGAGCGAGGAGCAGTTCGCCCCGCTCCGACGGCTGGTCGCTCCCTACATTCTGCGGCGTATGAAGACGGACCCGTCCATCGTCCCCGAGCTGCCCGATAAAGTCGAGATTACGCGTTACTGCAACCTGACGCGGGCGCAGGTTCGGCTCTACGAGCGCGTCGTCGCGGGCATGCGCTCGGCGCTGGCGGAGAAGTCCGAGGGCATCCAGCGGCGGGCGCTGGTGTTGCAGACCCTGATGCGCCTGAAGCAGATCTGCAACCACCCGAGCCAGTTGACCGGTGACGGAGCCTATGCTCCCGGGGACAGCGGGAAATTCATTCGTCTGGCCGAGATCGCCGAGGAGCTGGCCGAACGCCAGGAACGGGTATTGATCTTCACGCAGTTTCGGGAGATCATCGAGCCGGTGTCGGGGCATCTGGGCCGGATCTTCGGCCGGGCCGGGCTCGTCCTGCACGGTGGGACGGACGTCGGTAAGCGCGGTGAGCTCGTCGAACGGTTTCAGCGAGAGGACGGGCCTCCGTTTTTCATCCTGTCGCTCAAAGCCGGGGGAACGGGCCTCAACCTCACTGCCGCGAACCATGTGATCCACTTCGACCGGTGGTGGAACCCCGCCGTGGAGGACCAGGCCACGGACCGGGCATTCCGTATCGGCCAGCGACGCACCGTGCTGGTGCACAAGTTCGTGGTGAGCGGATCGGTGGAGGAGCGCATCGATGCGGTGATCGCGGACAAGCGGCGCTTGGCCCGCGAGGTCCTCGGAGGCGCCGGGGAGGTGGACGTGACGAGCCTGGATGACGACGCGTTGGTCGAACTGGTGCGACTCGACGTCCAGCGGGCCATGAGTTGATCGAGGTCTTCTGCCGCGTGGTCGGAGCGCGAGACGATGAGCGCATCGGAGCGGGGGACGATGAACGGATCGGAGCGAGAGACGTGATGAAACGAAGGTCCATGCTATGACGCCCTCCGGTTGGTGGCGCTACGTCCCGGTGGCGCGCAAGCGCGCCCAGGGTCGGCGAGCGCTGGCGGCGATGAGAGACGGGGACGACGAGCCTCAACCCGTTCGCCCCATGGGACGCATCATCGCCCGGAGTTTCTGGGGCAAGGCATGGTGCGACCACCTCGAGAGTTTCAGCGACTACGAGAACAGGCTTCCCCGGGGGCGGACCTACGTGCGCCGCGGTGCGGTCCTGCACCTGGACATCGGCCCTGGGTGTATCGACGCCTGGGTGGCGGGCACGGAGTTGTACGAGGTCGAGATCCGCGTGGACACTCTGCCCGCTCCGGTCTGGAAGGCGGTCAAGGACAGGTGCCGGGGCGAGATCGGCTCGATCCTGGAGCTGCTGGAAGGCCGATTGTCGGACAGGGTGATGGCGCGGGTATGCGACCGCGACAACGGACTCTTCCCCAAACCTGAAGAGATCGGACTCGGTTGCAGTTGTCCGGACTGGGCCGTCATGTGCAAACATGTCGCCGCCGTCCTCTACGGAGTGGGCAACCGGCTGGACGCCCAGCCGGAGTTGCTGTTCGAACTGCGCGGCGTGGACGCAGCGGAGTTGATTGCGGCGCAGGTATCCATGCCGACCGGGAGCCCGATCGTCGAGGGCGCTCTGGCGGAGGCCGGACTGGGCGAGCTGTTCGGCATCGAGATCGAAGACACGCCCGATTCAGGGATCGAGCCAGAGGGCCGGCGGGCCGCCAGTCCCACCTTCGATCCGGCGGCCCCGACCGGCGCCGCGATCCGTCACCTGCGCGAAGAGGACGGGCTCTCGGTGGCCGAGTTCGCCTGGGCCCTGGGCGTGAGTGAGGCCAGCGTACGGCGCTGGGAAGGAACGAGGGGCCGCCTGACGCTTCAGGCGCGGGCTCTGGAGGCCCTCTCGGATTGGGCGAATGGATGATGGCGGAGCGCCAACTCCGGTTGAAGGGGCTTAGGGAATCCATCGATGCGGGGCTCGAGCAGCTGGCCGCAGGGGACCGCGTCTCGGCTGACGAGGTGTTCGCGAAAATCCTGGAGGGGCTCGGACAGTCCGAGGCGTCCCCGAGCCGCGCCTAGCGAATTCCCAGCTTGGCCTTGGTGCGCTCACGGACCAGCCAATCGGTCGAAAAATGTTGCCGAAGGGGAGGCGATATCCGGGCGCTGACCATGGATATGGCCTGCTCCAACGAAATGAGCTGGTCGCTGATGCCGATCGCGACGGCGAACCGGATCGAGGCAAGGTCCGGAGAACAAATGAACCACGTGTCGCTCCGGCCTCGGTGCAGAGCGTGTGCGAAAAGGTCCCGTTCTCCTGGATCCAGTGCCGAGCTGCCAGGTCGAAGAAGAACGGTGGCCACCTCCGCGTCTCCTACCTTATGCAGGTTGGCGAGGCGAAGAAGATCGCCATCCGAGACGACGACGTAGCCGGACGAAAGCCGATCACCCCTCCGACATTCCAGCGCGCACTCCTCTACGGTAGCAATTGAGAGGTGCCCGGTGAGGCTATTCCACGTGGCCGTGCGTACGGCCTCGAGAATCGCGTTGGTGTCGAAGAGGTATTCGGGCGGCACCACGGGGAATTCGTCAAACCTCGTAGGGAAGCGCCCGACCATAGGACTTGCAGAGTTCCGAGAGTCCCGCGGCATCGAGCCCCAGGATTCGCGCCGCTTTGCGCAACGACAACGCTCCATCTTCGATGGCTTGATGAATCCTATGGACGAAGTTGACGTTGAACGGCGATGGAGGGCTCTCCGCTCCTCGTGTCCCGGCTGAGGAGCATGCGATTTCGTTGTCGTCGGGCAACTCGGCGCGCGTGATCAGATCCAGGTTGAGTAGCCGCCATTTGAGGGCCGGTCCACTTACTCCGAAGGCTGTGGCCATGGCGATGATGCGATCGGTCAGGGGCGCGCTCGCGGATTCGGTCCACAATGCCCGTAACGTATCCGTGGGCATAAGGAGCGCTGCGGCGAAGTTGTTCGCGAGCTGCTCCACCCGTCCTTCATTGCCCCCAGATGATATGCTTCGCTCGAGCCTCGCTGGAGGCATCGTGTCCCAGGTCAGCAGATGGAAGAGTTCGTGCGCAAGATCGTAGATCCGCCGTCCCTTGGACTCACTCCTGCTGATGAGGATCGCCTGGACACCTTCCAGTCGTGAAGCCGCGCCCGAGACTCCGTTGGGAAGGTCCGCATTGAGGACAAGGATCCCCCAGACTCGTTCGATCGCCATTTCGAGGTCGAAGCCTGGAAATCGACCAAGGCCGAGGTCTCGTCGGGTCTGCTCCCCAGCACGCTGAGCGAGTTCGTACGATGAGCGGTACGTGAGGCTCAGGGCGTGCTTGATGAGGGAGGGTTTCGCCAGCTCTCGGTACGTGGCCACCCACCCACCGGCCAGCTCCTCGAACGCATCGAGGTCGACCTCCTGGGCGCCTTCCGCGCGAAAGGAGAAGGCGGCCTCGCCGGCTGCGGCATACGGATCCGTGAAGTAGTCCAGGGGGACATCGAGCGCCCGGGCCGCGGCGACCAGCTCGGTGGGCTGGGTATGGCGCTCGCCGCTCTCGATTGCGCCAAGGCTTTGTCGGTGGTTGAGCCCCATGAGCCCCGCAAGCTCATCCTGGGTCACCCCCCGGGCTTCGCGGCGTGCCTTGAGACGGATCCCGATCTGTCGGTTCAGGGGAGTGCTCATGTGAAAAGACTAACCTTGCGAGTATAGGATGCGCAATGTGATGGAGTGCCATACGAGAACAAATGGTCTTGCGCGGCAGCTTTTTGCAATATGTAATAGAGCAAAGTGGGCGTCCGAAGCCTGCCCGGCCCAACACGGCCCGTTCGCCGGACATCGTCATCCCCTGGTACCTTACGCCGTTCGGGGAACCAGGAACGCGCGAAAGAGGCGAAGGGCGGCCGACGAATGGCGAAAGCCAAAGACACCGCGGCGAACGTCGGGTACGAGGCGAAGCTCTGGGAGATGGCGGACGCGCTCCGCGGCTCCATGGACGCCGCCGAATACAAGCACGTCGTCCTCGGACTGATCTTCCTCAAGTACATCTCCGACGCGTTCGAGGAGATCCACGCCCGATTGACCGCGGAGACGGACCAGGGCGCCGACCCTGAAGACCCCGACGAGTACCGCGCCAAGAATGTCTTCTGGGTTCCTTCCGAGGCGCGTTGGTCGCACCTGAAGCAGCAGGCCAAGCAGCCCAAGGTCGGTCAGTGGGTAGACGACGCCATGACCGCGATCGAACGCGACAATCCCCAGCTCAAGGGCGTCCTTCCCAAGGACTACGCACGGCCGGCGTTGGACAAGACGCGCCTGGGACAGCTCATCGACATGGTGAGCAACATCGAGATCGGCAGCGAGCGGGCGCGCTCCCGGGACGTGCTGGGCCGCGTCTACGAATACTTCCTTTCGCAGTTCGCCAGCGCCGAAGGGAAGAAGGGCGGGGAGTTCTACACACCCCGGTGCGTGGTCGGGTTGCTGGTGGAGATGATCGAGCCGTTCGAGGGGCGCGTGTACGACCCCTGCTGCGGATCCTCCGGGATGTTCGTGCAATCCATCGAGTTCATCCGGGCCCACCAGTCAGGGAACGGGAACGGCGGCGGCGTAAGGGCGAACATCTCCATCTATGGCCAGGAATCGAACTACACCACCTGGCGTCTGGCGAAGATGAACCTGGCCATCCGCGGCATCGAAGGTCAGATCGCGCACGGGGACACGTTCCGGAACGACCGCCACCCCGACCTGAAGGCGGACTTCATCCTTGCGAACCCGCCCTTCAACATCAGCGACTGGGGCGGCGAGGGACTCAAGGACGACAAGCGGTGGAGCTTCGGCGCCCCGCCGCCCGGCAACGCCAACTTCGCCTGGGTGCAGCACATCGTGCACCACCTGGCACCTGCCGGTACGGCCGGATTCGTGCTCGCCAACGGCTCCATGAGCTCACAGCAGTCCGGGGAAGGGGAGATCCGCAAGAATCTGGTCGAGGCGGACGTCGTCGACTGCATGGTCGCGCTCCCCGGGCAGCTCTTCTATTCCACCCAGATTCCGGTCTGCCTCTGGTTCCTCGCCCGCGACCGGAAGAATCACAAGTTCCGGGATCGCCGTGGGGAGGTTCTGTTCATCGATGCCCGACGCATGGGCTCGATGGTGGATCGCACCCACCGGGAGCTGACGAGCGACGACATCACCCGGATCTCAGGCACCTACCACGCCTGGCGCGGCGAGGCCAAGGCAGGCGAGTACGAGGACGTGCCGGGCTTCTGCAAGAGCGCACCGCTGGAAGAAATCCGGAAGCACAATCACGTGCTGACCCCCGGCCGGTACGTGGGGGCCGAGGAGCAAGAGGAAGACGCGGAACCGTTCCATGAGAAGATGGCGCGGCTAGCGGCTGAGTGGCGGGAGCAGGTGGCCGCGGCCGCGGAGTTGGATAAGGCGATTGCCGCGAATCTGGAGGGGTTGGGGTATGGGGGCTGAGTGGCGCCAGTACACAGCCGGTGAGCTAGCCGATGCGCGGCGGAATGCCCTGGTCGGTGGACCGTTTGGGTCCAATCTGGTCGGCCGTGATTACGTCGACGCGGGCGTCCCCGTGATTCGCGGTCAGAACATGGGAGCCCGGTGGGTTGCCGGAGACTTCGCATACGTCACTGCGGAGAAGGCGGAGTCCTTGCGTGCGAACCTCACTGTTCCCACCGACGTTGTTCTCACGCAACGCGGGACACTTGGGCAAGTCAGTGTCGTTCCCGGAGGTAGTCACGACCGATACGTCGTTTCTCAGAGTCAGATGAAGTTGACTGTGGATCACGATGTCGCGGATCCACTCTTCGTGTATTACGCGTTCTCAGGGCCACATCTGCAGGACTACATCCGGAAGCACGCGATTCAGACTGGGGTGCCGCACATCAATCTCGGGATCCTACGAGACGCGCCCGTTCTTCTACCGCCGCTCCCCGAGCAACGCGCCATCGCCTACATCCTCGGCACGCTCGACGACAAGATCGAACTGAACCGGCGGATGAACGAGACGCTGGAGGGCATGGCCCGGGCGCTTTTCAAGTCGTGGTTCGTGGACTTCGACCCCGTGCGCGCGAAGATCGACGGGCGCGGGCAGCCCGGAGAATCTCTGCCGGGGTTGCCCGCGGATCTGTACGACCTGTTTCCGGACCGGCTCGTGGAGTCGGAACTGGGGGAGGTGCCGGAGGGATGGAGGGTACGGGCTTTGGGGAACCTGATCTCGTTGAGGCGTGAGTCCGTGAAACCCCGGGACCACGTCGAGGAAGTGTTCGCCCACTACAGCATTCCGGCGTTCGATGAAGGACGTGTGCCCAAATTGGAGGAAGGAGCGTCGATCAAGAGCAATAAGTACGTGGTGAGCCCTACGTCAGTGCTGGTGTCAAAGCTGAACCCTCGGATCAAGAGAGTCTGGCTTCCGGCGGCATCCGATGAGCACCGGCCTATCTGCTCAACGGAATTTCTCGTAGCCGAGTCAAGAGCGCGCAAGCTGCGGCCATGGCTCTACTGTCTGCTCGATAGCGACCACTTTCAGTCGGGACTTGGGACCCTGGTGACGGGAACATCCGGAAGCCATCAACGCGTGCGGCCCCAAGCGTTTCTGGCTCTAGAAATTCTCGCACCGCCGGAGGATGTCTGGTGTCACTTCGGACACGAAGTTGGGGCGCTTTTCAGGCGGACGGAGCTTGCTCGGACCGAATCCCGCACCCTCGCCACCCTCCGCGACACCCTCCTCCCCAAGCTCATCTCAGGCGAACTGCGCGTCCCCGACGCCGAACGCATCGCGGAACGGGCCGGCTGATGCCGCGAACCGCGTCCACCGCCTCCGTGACGCACCGCGTCCGAGCCGTTTGGGCCGGCATTATCACGTACGGGGCATCCCCGTGACCCCCTTCGGCGAATCCGTCATCGAGCAGGCCGCCCTCGCCTGGCTGGAGAGCGCGGGCTGGCAGGTCGCCCATGGACCGGACCTCGCGCCGGACACGGTGGGCGCGGAGCGCTCGGACTACCAGCAGGTCGTGCTCGAGCGACGGCTGCGGGATGCCCTCGCCCGCCTCAATCCGGCGTTGCCGGCGGAGGCGTTGGACGACGTCTTCCGCAAGCTCACGCGCCCGGAGGGTTCCACGCTCGCGACCCGGAATCGGGCCTTCCACCGCTTGCTGGTCGATGGGGTTACGGTGGAGTACAGGGACGCGACCGGCGCCATCCGCGGGGCTCAGGCCACGGTCGTGGCGTTCGACGACGTGGCCGGGAACGACTGGCTGGCGGTCAACCAATTCACGGTCACGGAGGACAAGCACACGCGGCGGCCGGATGTGGTCCTCTTCGTGAACGGGCTCCCTCTCGGCGTGATCGAGTTGAAGAACGCGGCCAACGAGGACGCCACCATCTGGTCGGCGTTCCATCAGTTGCAGACCTACAAGTCGGAGCTTCCGGCGCTCTTCGCGATGAACGAAGTGCTGGTGGTATCCGACGGGACCGAGGCCCGGGTCGGTACCCTCACCTCGGGCCGGGAGTGGTTCAAGCCGTGGCGGACCATCTCCGGGGAGCAACTCGCCGACGCGCATCTCCCGGAATTGCAGGTTGTGGTCGAGGGGCTGCTCGATCCGGGCAGGATGCTCGCCATGGTCCGGGACTTCATCGTGTTCGAGGAGGACGGCGGCGGGCAGATCGTCAAGAAGATGGCGGGCTACCATCAGTTCCACGCGGTCCAGGTAGCGGTCGCCGAGACGTTGCGAGCGACGGAGGAGCGCCTCGAGCCGGCCGTGGGGGAGCCCGGCCGCTACGAGTCGGGGCAGCAGCCGGGTGGCCAGGCGGGGGATCGCCGGGTCGGCGTCGTGTGGCACACGCAGGGATCGGGGAAGAGCCTCACGATGGCGTTCTACGCCGGGCGCATCGTCCGGGAACCTGGGATGGAGAACCCGACCCTGGTCGTCCTCACGGACCGGAATGACCTGGACGACCAGCTTTTCGGCACCTTCTCCCGCTGTCACGACCTCCTGCGCCAGCCACCCGTGCAGGCGGAGAGCCGCGAAGACCTGAAGAAGAAGCTCGCGGTGGCGTCGGGGGGCGTCGTCTTCACCACCATCCACAAGTTCTTCCCCGAGGAGCCGGGCTACCGCTATCCAGTGCTGTCCGACCGCAGGAACATCGTCGTCATCGCGGACGAGGCGCACCGAAGCCAGTACGACTTCATTGATGGCTTTGCGCGGCATATGCGCGACGCGCTCCCCGGCGCCTCGTTCATCGGCTTCACGGGCACGCCCATCGAGAAGACCGACGCGAACACACGGGCGGTGTTTGGCGACTACATCAGCGTCTACGACATCCAGCGCGCGGTCGAGGACGGAGCCACGGTCCCGATCTATTACGAGAGCCGGCTGGCCCAACTGGAGTTGGACGAGGCCGAGCGCCCCACCATCGATCCTGAATTCGATGAGGCGACCGAGGGCGAGGAGCTGGAACGAAAGGAGAAGCTCAAGACGAAGTGGGCGCAGCTCGAGGCCATCGTCGGGTCCGACCGGAGGCTCGACCTTCTGGCTCGGGACATCGTCGAGCACTTCGAGGAGCGGCTTGAGGCCCTGGAGGGCAAGGCCATGGTCGTCTGCATGAGCCGACGCATCTGCGTGGAGCTCTCCAAGCGCATCGTGGCGTTACGCCCGGGCTGGCACTCCTCGGACGATGGTGAGGGGGCCGTCAAGGTGGTGATGACGGGCTCGGCTTCCGACCCCGTCGACTGGCAGCCGCACATCCGCAACAAGCCGCGCCGGGAAGGACTCGCGAACCGCTTCCGCGACCCGGGCGACACTCTAAAAATAGTCCTCGTGCGGGACATGTGGCTCACCGGCTTCGACGCGCCGGCGCTCCACACGATGTACCTCGATAAGCCCATGCGGGGTCACGGCCTGATGCAGGCCATCGCGCGCGTGAACCGTGTGTTCCGGGACAAACCCGGTGGCCTGGTGGTCGACTACATCGGCCTCGCCCAGGAGTTGAAGGCCGCGCTCGTCACCTACACGGAGAGCGGCGGCGTGGGCCGCACCGCCATCGACCAGGCCGAGGCCGTCGCGGTGATGCTCGAAAAGTACGAAGTCTGCTGTGGGCTCTTTCACGGCTTCGACTGGACGGCCTGGACCGCCGGCACCGCGCCGGAGCAGCTTTCCCTCCTGCCCGCGGCCCAGGAACACATTCTGGCCCAGGAGAACGGAAAGGACCGGTTGGTGAAGGCCGTGCGCGAGCTGTCTCAGGCGTTCGCGCTCGCCGTGCCGCACGAGGGGGCGCTCGAGATCCGGGACGACGTCGGGTTCTTCCAGGCGGTGCAGGCCGTGCTTGCGAAGCGAACACCGACCGACACCCGTACCGATGAGGAGCTCGATCACGCGGTACGGCAGATCATCTCGCGGGCGGTGAGCCCCGACGGCGTCATCGACATCTTTGCAGCGGCGGGGTTGGAGAAGCCCGACATCTCTATTCTCTCGGATGAGTTCCTGGCCGAGATGCGGGGAATGCCGCAGCGGAACCTGGCCGTCGAACTCCTCCAGAAACTGCTCAAGGGCGAGATGGCGAGCCGCCGTCGGAAGAATGTGGTGCAGGCGCGCTCGTTCGCTGAAATGCTCGAGCAGTCGCTACGTCGCTACCAAAATCGGGCCGTCGAGGCTGCCCAGGTCATCGAGGAACTCATCGAGCTTGCGCGCCGCATGCGGGAGGCCGACCGACGAGGGGTGGACCTCGGGCTGACCGACGACGAGTTGGCCTTTTACGATGCCCTCGAGGCAAACGACAGCGCCGTCGCGGTGCTCGGCGACGAAACGCTCCGGGGCATCGCGCGGGAGTTGGTGGAGGCGGTGCGGAGGAACGTCACCATCGACTGGACGCTCCGGGAGAACGTGCGTGCGCAGATCCGCGTGATCGTGAAGCGAATCCTGCGCAGGCACGGGTATCCGCCGGACAAGCAGGCGAAGGCCACCGAGACCATCCTGGAGCAGGCGGAGCTGCTGTCGGAGGCCTGGGCGGCGTAGGCCTGCGGCGTAAGGCCGAGCGGCCGCGTTTGCGTCGTGCCCCCTCACACCCCCACATTGCAGGCCGGCTACGCTGACCTCCTCCGGCCACCTCTGGACGACCCATGCGACCTATCCGTGTGCTCGCCCTTACCGCGCTGCTGTGTGCGGCGGCTCTCGCCCGCGCGGTGCCGAGTGCGCCTGCGTCGCAGGGCGCTCCGCCGGTGCCGGACTACGAAGCGGTGCGCCTCCGCACGGAAGCGCGTATGTCCGCCGACGTCCGCGCCCTCCAGGAGCGCCGACCGGGTTATTCGTTCTGGCGTTTCGTCTTCCAGACGCCCGACGGGACGGTCCTCTTCGGGAGCGCACGGGACGGCCGTCTGCTGGCCTCCTTCCCGGTCCGGGGCGATTGGAAGGCCGGGGCTCGCTTCGAGGACGCGGCGCTCCTCGGCCTGCTCGACGATGAGCTCCTTCCGACCCGACTCTCCGACCGCCGCGACCGGACGGCGCGCCTGCTGGAGGAGCGGACGGGGCCGGTGATGCACAACCCGGCCCGGGGCGACTTCCTCCTTCCGAACGCGCGTCGTTACGGAGACTTCCTCGAAGAGTGGGGACGCATCTACGAGCGCTTCGGGGTTCCCGCGGATCTTGGGCTGGCCCAGGCTGTCGTCGAATCCGGGCTTGCGGGCAAGGCGCGATCGGAGGCCCGGGCCATCGGCTTCTGCCAGTGGCTGCCGGGGAACTGGGACCGGCTGAAGAAGCTGTCTCCCCATGTCATCGAAGCGGAGAACCAGACGACGCAGGCCCCATACTGCGCCGCCTATCTGTCGGTCCTGGCCACGAAGTACGGCTCGTTCCTTCCCGCGCTGTCCGAGCACCACGCGGGCATCGTCAACGTCGGCCGCACGATGATCAACGGCAGGCGCCTCGGCGCGACCGCTTCGACGGAGCGCTACCTCGTGGGAGCCGACTTCGCGCACGATCTGCGCCAGCTTTCCCCGCGCACGTTCCGACCGCTGATCGGCTCGTACGGACCTCGCTCGTACCT